>NZ_JAAGPO010000008.1:0-141092 GCF_017104825.1 Burkholderia sp. Ac-20345
TCGACGTCGGCACGCTCGTGACGGCGGGCGGCACGCCGGGCAGCCCGGGGCTGTCGGGCGAACTGTTCCACCTCGAGCAGACCGACACGCTGCGCGTGTTCGTCGACGTGCCGCAAGACAGCGCGGCGGCGACGGCAATGGCGGCAACGGGCACGGCCAGCTTGCGGCCGCGTCGGGGCCGCGGCGTGTCGGGCGGCATCGTCTCCGCTTCGGCAGCCGGCGGCGGGGCGAGGGATTCGGTCGAGTCGTTCATGATGGTTTCGAAGTCGGGCGAGTCGAAGGGAAGCGGCATGCATCCGCGATCAGGGCAGGACCGGCGTGTCCTGCGCGCGGCGTGCGGCAGCCGCGTCGCGGCGCCGGTCGAGCCACGCATGGACGAAGCCGAACACGACGGGCACGAACAGCAGCGTCGACACCGTGCCGAACGCAAGGCCGCCGATCACCGCGCGGCCGAGCGGCGCGTTCTGTTCGCCGCCGTCGCCGAGGCCGAGCGCCATCGGCAACATGCCGATCAGCATCGCGAGCGCGGTCATCACGACCGGGCGGAAGCGGCTGAACCCCGCATCGAGCGCGGCCTGCCACGGTGGTGTTCCGGCGGCGACCAGCTCGCGCGCCGCATTGACGACAAGGATGCTGTTCGCCGTCGCGATGCCGATGCACAGGATCGTGCCGGTCAGCGCGGGCACCGACAGCGTCGTGTTCGTGACGAACAGCATCCACGCGATGCCCGCGAGCGACGCGGGCAGGCCGCTGACGATCACGAGCGGGTCGAGCCACGACTGGAAATTGACGACCATCAGCAGGTAGACCAGCGCGATGGCGAGCACGAGGCCGCTCAGCAGCCCCGCGAACGACTGGTGCATCGCCTGCACCTGGCCGCGCAGCACGATCGACGAGCCGGGCGGCAGTTGTGCGCGTGCCGCGTCGACGAGCTTCGTCACGTCGGCGGTCACGCCGCCGAGGTCGCGATCCTGTACCGACGCGAAGATGTCGAGCACCGGCTGCACGTTGTAATGCGACACGACGGCCTGCTGTTCGGCGCGCGAGAAGGTGCCCAGCGTGCCGAGCAGGTTCTGCACGGGCGCGCCGGCCGCGGGGCCGCCCGCGGGCGTTTGCGGCGACTGCGCGGCGGTCGGCATCGCGATGTTTGCGAGCGACTGCAGCGAGTTGACGTCGTATTGCGGCGTCTGCACCAGCACCGGATAGCTGACGCCGTTGGCCGGGTTCAGCCAGAAGTTCGGCGTGGTCTGCGAGCTGCCGGACAGCGCGATCAGCAGGTTCTGCGACACGTCGCGCTGCTGCAGCCCGGCCTGGATCGCCTTGGTGCGATCGACGTCGACGTTGATCGCGGGTTCGTCGCCCGGCTGCTGGATGCGTGCGTCGACAAGCCCGCGCACGCCGCGCAGCTGCGCGAGCAGCCGGTTCGCGACCGCGCGGTTCTGGTCGAGCTTGTTGCCGACGATCTGGATGTCGATCGGCGCGGGCAGCCCGAAGTTGAGGATCTGGCTGACGATATCGGCCGGCAGGAACGCGAAGGTCACGCCGGGGAACGCCTGGTTCAGCAGATTGCGCAACTGCGTAACGTATTGCGCGGTCGGGCGGTGGTTGGATTTCAGCGTGATCATGATGTCGGCGTCGCCGGAGCCGATCGGGTCGGACGAGTCGTAGGTCAGGTTGATCCCGCTGACCGGTACGCCGATGTTGTCGAGCACGCCGGCCAGTTCGTTCGCCGGGATCGCCGAGCGGATTCGCGCCTCGACTTCGTCGGTCAGGCGCGCGGTCTGCTCGATCCGCGTGCCGGTCGGCGCGCGCAGGTGCAGCCGGATCTCGCCGGTATCGACCGACGGGAAGAAATCCTGCCCCGCGACGGCGAACAGGCCGGCAGAGGCGACGCACGCGAGCAGGAACGCGGCCGCGAAGCGGCGCCGGTTCGCGATCGCGGCCGACAGCAACGCGCGGTAACACGCGCGCACTGCCTCGAAGCGGCGCTCGAAGCCGGCCTGGAAACGCGCGAAGCGGGCGAACACGCCGCGCGGCGGCTTGCCGTGGCCCTTGGCGCGCATCAGCACCATCGCGAGCGTCGGGATCAGCGTGCGCGAGAAGAAGTACGACGCGATCATCGCAAAGATCACCGCTTCGGCCATCGGCACGAACAGGTAGCGCGCGACGCCCGTCAGCAGGAACATCGGCGCGAACACGATGCAGATCGACAACGTCGACACGAAGGTCGGCACCGCGATCTCGCCCGCGCCGGTCAGGATCGCCTCCTCGAGCGGCGCGCCGCGCTCGAGGTGATGCGTGATGTTCTCGATCGCGACGGTCGCGTCGTCGACGAGAATCCCGACCGCGAGCGCGAGCCCGCCGAGCGTCATGATGTTGATCGTCTCGCCGAGCACGGACAGCGCGCACAGCGATGTCAGCACCGCCAGCGGGATTGTCACCGCGATGATCAGCGTCGCGCGCCAGCTGCCGAGGAACAGCAGGATCATCAGCGCGGTCAGGCACGCGGCGATCACCGCTTCGCGCGCGACGCCCTGGATCGCCGATTTCACGAACACCGACTGGTCGCCGAGCGGCGTGATGTGCAGCGCCTTCGGCAGGCCGGCCGCGATCTTCGGCAGCAGCGCCTTCACCTGGCCGATGATCGTGAGCGTCGATGCGCTGCCGGTCTTCTCGACCGTCAGCAGCGCCGCGCGCTTGCCGTCGCTGCGCACGATGTTGGTCTGCGGTGCATAGCCGTCACGCACGTGGGCGACGTCGCGCACATAGACGACGTTGCCGCCGACGGTCTTGACCGGCAGGTCGTTCAGCGCGGCGACCGTCTGCGTGCTGCCGTTCATCTGCACGTTGTATTCGCGCCCGCCGATCTTCGCGGTGCCGCCGGGCAGGATCAGGTTCTGCGCGTTGATCGCGTTGACCACGTCGATCGGCGCGAGCCCCTTGGCCTGCAACGCGCGCATGTTCAGATCGACGACGACCTCGGGCACCTTGCCGCCGAACGGCAGCGGCACGGCCGCGCCCTGGACGGTGGCGAGCTGCGTGCGGATGAAGCTGTTGCCGAGGTCGTACAGCTGCTGCTCGGCAAGCGTGTTGCTCGACAGCCCGAGCTGCAGGATCGGCACCGTCGACGCGTTGTACGTGATGATGTTCGGCGGCAGCGTGCCGGGCGGCAGGATGCGCAAGATCGACGCGGAGTTGCTCGACGCTTCCGCGATCGCGCGATTGATGTCCGCACCGGGGTGGAAGAAGATCTTCACGACCGACACGCCGTTCAGCGATTGCGACTCGATATGTTCGATGTCGTCGACGTCGGAGGTCAGCGCGCGCTCGTAGTTCGTCGTGATGCGCTTGGCCATGTCCTCGGCCGAGAAGCCGTTGTACGACCACACGATGCTGACGACCGGGATGTTGATGTTCGGGAAGATGTCGGTCGGCGTGCGCAGGATCGCGAGCGCCCCCGCGATGAAGATCAGCAGCGCGAGCACGACGAACGTATAGGGCCTGCGCAACGCCAGCCGGACGATCCACATGATGTTTTCCTCGAAGCAGGGCAGGGAAGACGCATTCGATGCGACGAGCGTGCAGTCTGACGGCGCCGCGTTGACCCGGCCCTGACTCGAAGATTACGAAACCGTTATCTGCGCGCGGGCCGGCAGATTTCAAAACTGTCATCCGGCGGTCAGCGTCGTGCCGGCCGCGGTCACCAGAATGAAGGTGTCGGGCGGCGAACCGCATCCGCGGTCCCGCCGGCGGCGCATCGACGATGCGTCCTCATCGAACCGTTCTGGAGAGTTTCATCATGAATCGCAGACTGATCGCAGCCGCCGCGCTGCTCGCCCTCGCAATCGGCACGCCGGTGGCCGCCTTCGCACAAACTTCGTCGTCCGGCTTGACGCGCGCCGACGTGATCGCCGACCTGGTCCAGGCGCAGCGCGACGGCACCGTGCCGACGTCGAACTGGGACTATCCGCCGAGCACACAGACGGTTGCGCGCAATCGCGAACTCTATGCGATCGCGCACGGCGAGCAGGCCACCGCGACCGCGACTGCATCGACGCCGGTGCCGTCCGTCAGCGCGCAGTGAAGCGGGAGTCGGGCAATGAAGGTTCTTTCCCGACTGGCGATCGCCGCGCTGCTCGCGGCGGCGGTCGCGCCGGCCTTTGCGCGCGGGCAGCCGCAACTTCCCGATGACGACGGCGGGCGCGCCAGCGTGCTGCGCGAGTTGAACCCGACGCGGGCGACCGGCGACGCGCGGCCGCCCGCTGCCGGCGTCCCGTCGAACCGGCATGGCGAGACGGGCAGGAAGGACGCGACCAGCCGGAGCTGAGTGTCGTCGAGCGCTGCGGCGACGGACGTCATGCGACAGCGTTTCGCGGTCGCTTCCTCAACGCGTGTTCGGCGACACTTCAGCCGCCGCAGGGATCTTCCTGTTGCCGGCATGGCTGTCCCCTGCGATGGGGCTCAAAGCCCGCGTATTTCGCCAGTCGATACCCGACGCGACGCACTGCAGTGTTCGATCGCCGAAATTCGGCATCCAACAAGAAATTCCGCTTAGCGCAACAACGAAACGTTACCGATCGGCGAGATGCTTCGACTGCCCGGGCAGCGCCTCGCCCAGCTTCTCCAGCAGGAAATCGGCAAACACCGTGACAGCGGGCGCCAACGGCGGGCGGCCCGTGTAGACGAGCTGCAGCCCGAGGTCGCTGCTCGACCGTCGATATGAGGGCAGCACGCGCACCAGCTTCCCTTGCTCGATGCCCGGTTCCGCGAGCAACTGCGGCAGCAGCGCGACCCCGAGCCCGGCGATGCAGGCCTGCACCACCACGCGCATGTCGTTGACCGAGAAGCGGCTGTCGATCGAGATTTCCTGGGTGCCGCGCGGCCCCTGCAGGCGCCACATGCTGCGGCCCTGGCGGCCGGACACCGTCAGGCAGTCGTGGTCGGCGAGTTCGCGCGGCGTGCGCGGCGTGCCGCACCGTTCCAGATAGGCGGGGCTCGCGGCGAGGATCATCGTGCCCGGTGCGATCCGGCGCACGCGAAAGCTGCTGCCGGTCTCGATCCCCATGCGCAAGGCGAGGTCGATGCGCTCGCCGATCAGATCGGACGGCGTGTCGTCGAGCAGGAAGTCGATGCTGATCTGCGGATAGCGCGCATAGAACTCGGCCAGCCATTCCAGCCGGAAAATTTCGAACAGGCCGGCCATCGCCGTCACGCGCACGGTGCCGGACGGTTCCTGCCCGTCCGCATGCAGCCGCTCGATCTCGAAGATCCGGTCGAGCGCCGGCGCATAGCGCTCGAACAGCGCCTGCCCCTCCGTGCTCGGCGCGAGCTTGCGGGTCGAGCGATGCAGCAGGCGCGTGCCGAGTTGCCCTTCGAGCTGGTCGATGCGCCGGCTCAGCGTATTGGCCGGCATGCGCAGGCGGCGCGCGGCTTCCGAGAAGCTGCCGGCGCGGACGACCTGGACGAACAGCGCGAGGTCATTCAGATCGAGCATCGGATTCCTCCAAAAATGGATTAATCAAATCCTATTTATCCGTCTAGTGTAAAGCAGCTTCAATCTTCATACTGCTCTCACACTACAGACGAACCTCTACGTTCCAGGGAGAAAGAGTTGAAGAAGCATCTGATGATCGCCGCAGGCGCACTGGCAGCGTCGCTGTCGTTCCCGGCGTTTGCCGAAAGCGTCACGTACCAGTTCGACCCGAGCCACACGTACCCGAGCTTCGAGGCTGACCACATGGGCGGCCTGTCGGTCTGGCGCGGCAAGTTCGACAAGTCGAGCGGCACCGTGACGCTTGACCGCGCGGCGAAGACGGGCACGGTCGACGTGACGACCGACATCGCGTCGATCCACACCGGCAGTACGAAGCTCGACGAGCATCTGCAGACGGCCGAATTCTTCGACGTCGCGAAGTTCCCGCAGGCGAACTACAAGGGCACGATCAAGTTCAACGGCGACAAGCCGGTGTCGGTGGTCGGCAACCTGACGCTGCATGGCGTCACGAAGCCGGTGACGCTGAAGATCGATTCGTTCAAGTGCATGCCGCACCCGATGCTCAAGCGTGAAGTGTGCGGCGTCGACGCCGTCGGCGAATTCGACCGCAGCGATTTCGGCCTCGACTACGGCAAGCAGTACGGCTTCAGGATGAAGACGAAGCTGCTGATCACGGCCGAAGCGCTCAAACAGTAATTCCGTTCGGAGAACACACGCATGAAACTGCTCCATATCGATTCCAGCATCCTCGGCCAGGGCTCCGTCAGCCGCGAACTGTCGGCGGAAGTCGTCGCGACGTTCCGCGCCCGCGATCCGGGCCTCACGGTCACGCGCCTCGATCTCGCCGCTACGCCGATCGGCCATCTGACGGCGGACCACCTGGCCGCCGCGCAAGGCGCCCCGATTTCCGACGCGCTGAAGGCGGACGTCGAGATCGGCCAGCGCGCGCTCGACGAATTTCTCGCGGCGGACATCGTGGTGATCGGCGCGCCGATGTACAACTTCGGCATCGCATCGCAACTGAAGGCGTGGATCGACCGCATCTCGGTGGCCGGCACGACGTTCCGTTACGGCGAGAACGGGCCGGTCGGGTTGTGCGGCGGCAAGAAGCTGGTCGTTGCGTCGTCGCGCGGCGGCGTGTACAGCGAAGGTTCGCCTGCCGCGGCGTTCGATCATCAGGAAACCTATCTGAAAGCGGCGTTCGGCTTCCTGGGCATCACGGACATCACGTTCATCCGCGCGGAAGGCGTGGCGATGGGGCCGGACCTGCGCAGCGGCGCCATCGCATCGGCGAAGGAAGCGGCGGCTGCGCTCGCGGCCTGATGCCACGCGCCCGAGACTGACCAGCGGAGAACCACCATGTCACCTGTCACGCAGCCCGCCGACGTCGATGTCGCCGTCGCCAGCCGTCACGTCATCTTCCGCACGCGCGGCCGCGCGCACGGGCCGATCGTCCGGATGGTGAGCCCGTCCGACGTCGGCGAGATGATCAAGCCGTTCGTCTTTCTCGATCTGGTCGATACGCAAGCGTCGATCGGGTCGGGCTTCGGCTGGCATCCGCATTCGGGGATCGCCACGCTCACGCTCGTGATCGACGGTCGAGGCAGCTATGCCGAATCCACCGGCCACGAAGGCACGACCGTGGCGGGCGACATCGAATGGATGAGCGCCGGTCGCGGAGTCTGGCATACCGGTACCGTCGTGCCGCCGGTCAAGGTGTTCCAGCTGTGGGTTGCATTGCCGCCGGAGCGCGAGCTGGCGCCGGCCTTCAGCCAGCATCTGTCGATCGCCGACATCCCGTCGGACGGTCCGGCGCGCGTGCTGCTCGGCCGCAGCGGCGACGCGGTCAGCCCGATCGATGCGCCGCCGGGCATCCACTACGTCGTCGTGCAGCTCAAGGCCGGCGAGCGCTGGACCTGCCGGCCGCAGCCGGGCTGCAGCGTCGGCTGGACCGCCGTGATGGACGGCAGCCTGCGCGTACCGGATCCGGTCGGCCAGGGCGAACTCGTGGTGTTCGACCCGTCCGACGCGGCGATCGAATTCGAAGCGGTGACCGATGTGCGCTTCGTGGTCGGCACGGCCGTTCCGCATCCGCACGATCTGCATCTGGGCAACTACTCGGTGCACACGAGCGCAGCCGCGCTGGTGGAGGGCGAGCGCGAGATCGTGCGCATCGGCCACGAACTGCGCGCGAAGGGCGCGTTGCGCTGATCCGGCAGGCGCTGTTGCATGGCGGCGCACGGCATCGACGTACGGGCTTGCTGGCGGGCGCTCATCGCACGCTGCCCGGCGAGTGGCTGGCATTTTCTGCCCGACGCAGGCCGATATCTTTGTGAAGTGGCCGGCGCATTCCCCGAATGCGCCGGCCTTCGCGCGTTCAAAACGACCCCGCAGGCGCACCGAAGCCATCGTCTCCATGTGCTTAGGTGTTTATACGTATGCCGATTTCGATATCGCCTCAATCCAATATTTCATTGGAAGGTTATCGGGCTTGTTTCTAGACTGATGCGGGGCGTGCAGACCGGGCCGGCTCGATGCACCGCCCGTCACAGCCCCGACCCGCGCGGGCCCACGCAGAAACAGAACAGCGCCGCGGCAGACAACGACATCATCGGAGACGAACCATGACATTCATCAGGAAGCTGGCGGCCGGCGCGATCGTTGCCGCGGCGACGGTGCTGGCTGGCGGCGCGTACGCGCAGCAGAAGCCGATCACGCTCGGGTTCTCGCAGGTCGGCGCGGAGAGCGCGTGGCGCACCGCGAACACCGTGTCGGTGAAGGGCGCGGCGAAGGACGCCGGCATCAACCTGAAATTCTCGGATGCGCAGCAGAAGCAGGAGAACCAGATTCGTGCGATCCGCTCGTTCATCGCGCAGAAGGTCGACGTGATCGCGTTCTCGCCGGTCGTCGAATCGGGCTGGGAGCCCGTGCTGACCGAAGCGAAGGCCGCGCACATCCCGGTGATCCTGACCGACCGCGGGGTCGACGTGAAGGATCCGTCGCTGTACGTGACGATGATCGGTTCGGACTTCCTCGAGGAAGGGCGGCGCGCCGGCCACTGGATGGAAGAGCATTACAAGAATGACGCAGGCCCGATCAACATCGTCGAGCTGCAGGGCACGGTCGGTTCGGCACCGGCCAACGACCGGCGTGCCGGCCTGCTCGAAGTGATCAAGAGCAATCCGAAATTCAAGGTGATCGCGTCGCAGAGCGGCGATTTCACGCTCGCCGGCGGCAAGCAGGTGATGGAAGCGTTCGCGAAGACCTACGGCAAGCAGATCAACGTCGTCTACGCGCACAACGACGACATGGCGCTCGGCGCGATCCAGGCGATGGAGGAAGCGGGGATCAAGCCCGGCAAGGACGTGAGCGTCGTGTCGTTCGACGCGACCAAGGGCGGTTTCCAGGCGATGGTCGCCGGCAAGATCAACGTCGACGTCGAATGCAGCCCGCTGCTCGGCCCGCAACTGATGAGCGCGGTGAAGGACGTCGTCGCCGGCAAGCCGCTGCCCAAGCGCATCGTCACGAACGAGACCGTGTTCCCGATGAACGTCGCGGCGCAGGTGCTGCCGACCCGCAAGTACTGAGCACGCGCTGACAATCCGGCACGGGCGGCGGCGTGGCGGCCGCCCGGATGGCAACCGCTCCGAGGGAGGGTTCATGACGAATCCGCCGGTGGTCGAGATGATCGGCATCGACAAGTCGTTTCCGGGCGTCAGCGCGCTGCAGCGCGTGGACTTCCGGCTGTTTCCGGGCGAGATCCACGCGCTGATGGGCCAGAACGGCGCGGGCAAGTCGACGCTGATCAACGTGCTCACCGGCGTGCATGCGCACGACGCGGGCGAGATTCGCGTCGGCGGTGAGCCCGTGCGCTTCGCCGCGCCGCGCGAGGCCGAGGCGGCCGGCATCCAGACGCTCTACCAGGAAGTGAACCTGTGCGCGAACCTGTCGGTCGCGGAGAACATCTTCGCGGGTCGGCAGCCGATGCGGCGGGGCGCGATCGACTGGAACACGATCCATGCGCGCTCGCGCGCCGCGCTGGCCGAACTCGACCTGTCGCTCGACGTCACGCGCTCGCTCGACGCGTATCCGATCGCGGTGCAGCAGATGGTCGCGATCGCACGGGCCGTGTCGGTCGACGCGCGCGTGCTGATCCTCGACGAACCGACGTCGAGCCTCGACGACGGCGAGGTCGCGCGGCTGTTCGACGTGCTGCGCCGCCTGAAGGCGTCGGGCATCGCGATCCTGTTCGTCACGCACTTTCTCGAGCAGACCTATGCGGTGTCGGACCGGATCACCGTGATGCGCAACGGCGAGCGCGAAGGCGAGTACCTGGCGCGCGACCTGCCGGTCGATGTGCTCGTCGCGAAAATGACCGGCCGCGAGCGGATGTCCGACACGCTGCAGGCGGGCGCCGCGGCCGTCGAGCGCACCGCCGGCGAGGCGGAACCGTTCCTGTCGATGCAGCAGGTCGGGCGGCGCGGGATGATGAGCCCGCTCGACCTCGACGTGCGGCCCGGCGAGATCGTCGGGCTGGCCGGGCTGCTCGGCTCGGGGCGCACCGAAACCGCGCAGCTGGCATTCGCGGCGGAACGCACGGACACCGGCGCGATCGAGATCGACGGCGCGCGCACGCGGCTCGCGTCGCCGCACGACGCGGTGCGGCACGGGATCGCGTACTGCCCGGAGGACCGCAAGAAGGAGGGCATCGTCGCCGCGCTGTCGATCCGCGAGAACATCGTCCTCGCGCTGCAGGCGCGGCGCGGCTGGTGGCGGCTGATCGGGCGTGCGCGCCAGCGCGAGCTCGCCGATACGTACATCGCGCGGCTCGGCATCAAGGCGCGCGACGCGGAGCAGCCGATCGGCCTGCTGTCGGGCGGCAACCAGCAGAAGGTGCTGCTCGCGCGCTGGCTCGCGACGGAACCGAAGCTGCTGATCCTCGACGAGCCGACGCGCGGCATCGACGTCGCCGCGAAGTTCGACATCATGGAGCGCGTGCTTGCGCTGTGCGCGCAGGGGCTCGCGATCCTGTTCATCTCGTCGGAGATCAGTGAAGTCGTGCGCGTGAGCCACCGGATCGCGGTGTTGCGCGATCGTCGCAAGGTCGCCGAACTGACCGGTGCCGACGCATCCGAGGAGCAGGTTTACCGGTTGATCGCGGGAGGCCAGTCATGACGCTGCTGCGCACACTGTTCCGTCACTCGCTCGTATGGCCCGTGCTGACGCTCGTGCTGCTGTTCGCGCTCGACGTCGCGCATCGCCCGGGCTTCCTGTCGATCACGCTGCTCGACGGTCACCTGTTCGGCGCGCCGGTCGACATCCTGAACCGCGCGGCGCCGCTCGTGATCGTGTCGCTCGGGATGACGCTCGTGATCGCGACGCGCGGGATCGACATCTCGGTCGGCGCGATCGTCGCAATCGCGGGGGCTGCCGCGGCGATCGTGCTCGATGCGGACCCGTCGCGGGTCGGCCTGGCGCTGGCCGCCGCACTCGGCGTCGGGCTGCTCGCGGGCGCGTGGAACGGGCTGCTCGTCGCATTCGTCGGGATGCAGCCGATCATCGCGACACTGATCCTGATGGTGGCCGGCCGCGGCATCGCGCAACTGCTGACGGGCGGCCAGATCATCCCGATCGGCGCGCCCGGCTACCTCGCGCTCGGCGGCGGCTATCTCGCGGCCGTGCCGTGCGCGGTGTGGATCGCTGTCGCGACGATCGCCGCGACCGCGCTGCTGGTGAACCGCACGGCGCTCGGGCTGTTCATCCGCGCGATCGGCGTGAACCCGGTCGCGACGCGGCTCGTCGGGTTGCGCTCGGGCGCGGTCGTGTTCGGCGTGTATCTGTGTTCCGGCGCGATGTCGGCGCTCGCCGGCATCCTCGCGAGCTCGAACGTGCGTAGCGCCGACGGCAACAACGCGGGGCTGCTGCTCGAACTCGACGCGATCCTCGCGGTGACGCTCGGCGGCACGTCGCTGCTCGGCGGCCGCTTCAGCCTCGCGGGCTCGGTGCTCGGCGCGCTGATCATCCAGACGCTCACCTACACGACCTATTCGATCGGCGTGCCGCCGGAGGCGACGCTCGTCGTCAAGGCGGTCGTCGTGATCGTCGTGACGCTGATCCAGTCGGACGCGGCGCGCGCGCTGGTCGTCCGGCACGCGTCGCGGCTGCTGTCTTCCGCGCGTTCGCGCGCCACTTCCGGAGCGACGCCGCGATGAACCGACTCCTTGGCCGGCTTGCCGACCCGCGCACGCTGCCGATCGTCGTGACGATCGTGCTGTTCGCCGCGCTGTTCGGCTTCGGGTCCGTGACGTACACGGGCTTTTTCTCGATGCAGGTGCTCACCGGGCTGCTCGTCGACAACGCATTCCTGCTGATCGTCGCGATCGGGATGACGTTCGTGATCGTGTCGGGCGGCATCGACCTGTCGGTCGGCTCGGTCGTCGCGCTGACGACCATCTTCTGCGCGGTCGGCGCCGAGCGGCTGCACTGGCCCGTGTGGGTGATCGTGCCGCTGGTGCTCGCGTTCGGCGCGCTGTACGGCGCGGCGATGGGCGCATTGATCCATTACTTCCGGCTGCAACCGTTCATCGTCACGCTGGCCGGGATGTTCCTCGCGCGCGGCGCGTGCTTCCTGATCACGACGCAGTCGATCACGATCAACGAGCCGGTGTTCCATGCGATCGCTGGCATCAGCGTGCCGGTGGGCGGCGGCACGCTGAGCGCAGGTGCGCTGATCGCGCTCGCGACGCTGGGCGGCGCGATCTACGTTGCGCATTTCACGCGCTTCGGCCGCAACGTGTACGCGATCGGCGGCAACGAGCGTTCGGCGCTGCTGATGGGGCTGCCGGTCGCGCGCACGAAGATCGGCGTGTACGCGTTGAGCGGCTTCTGTTCGGCGCTCGGCGGTGTGGTGTTCACGCTGTATGTGCTGTCGGGTTACGGGCTGCAGGCACAGGGGATGGAACTCGATGCGATCGCCGCGACCGTGATCGGCGGCACGCTGCTGACGGGTGGCGTGGGCTACGTGATCGGCTCGGTGTTCGGTGTCGGCATTCTCGGCACGATCCAGGTGCTGATCACGTTCGACGGCACGTTGAGTTCGTGGTGGACGCGGATCGTGATCGGCGCGCTGCTGTGCGTGTTCTGCGTGCTGCAACGGGTGATCGAACGGCACGCGGCGCGGCGGCGCACGGGCGGCACGGGGCTCGGGGCGCCGAGGCCGAAACGCGGCCCCGCACAGGCGCGACCGGCATCGCCCGATGAGGATGCCGCGCTGGTTTCGACGATGCAGCGGCTGTAGCGCGCGTATCGTCCGGCAGGGGTAACGGCACGAAGCGTCGTGGCGTGACGGTGGGCGATGTGATGCGCGGGCCGTCGAACCCGGCGGCCGGCCGGTGCCTGGCCCGAGCGTGAGCGATGCGGTCGCCCGCGCCGTCAGACCGGCCCGGCCGCGTCGGCCTTCGTGTCGAACGACATTTCGGCGCTGCGCGCGTGTTTCAGCGAGCCGGCCAGTTTCCCGATCGCGTCCAGATCCAGTGTATCGAGGTGCTCGCGCACGTCCCGCACGAAGGTTGCGTAATCGGGCTCGTCCGCATACTGGCCGAGCCATTCCTCGATATCGGTGAGCTGCCCATTGTCGGCGAGCCGGATCAGTGCGTCGAGCGCATCGTCGGGCGGGCACGGCATGGTGGGCGCGAGGATGTCCGGCTCAGCCTCGCCGTCCGGTTGGAACCGCCGGAGAAGCTCCGACGCCGGTACGAGCGCGTGCCCGACGGCCGGCGCGACAAACGCGAACGAGAACGCCGTGCCGATGCCCGGCTGGCTGGCGACGGCCAGCTCGCCGCCCATCGCGCCGACGATGCGCTGCGCGATGAACAGGCCGAGCCCGGTGCCGCCGTTCACGGCCTGCACCTGCTGGTACGCGCGGAAGATGTCGCGGTTTCCGCTGATGTCGATCCCGATCCCCGTATCGGCGACTTCGAACAGCAGGCGCCAGGTGTCGCCTTCGCGCGACGCATGAATCGACAGCGTGACCGTGCCGTCGCGCGTGAACTTCGATGCATTGGACAGCAGGTTGAGCAGCACCTGCTGCAGCCGCATGCCGTCGATCGACACCGTGCGCGGCAGCGGCGTGGCCGGCCGGTAGACGAACCGGTTGTCCTGCTGCGCGCACAGTGCGACCGCGTAGTGGCCGATGTCGTCGAGCAGGCCGGGCAGGTCGGTCGCGTCCGGCGACACGCCGAGCGGCTGCAGCTCGGCCTTCGTGAACGCGAGCAGTTCGTCGATCAGCGTGAGCTGGTAGCGGATGCTGCGGTCGATCGACCGGATCAGCCGCGCCTGGCCGTGCGTCGCGCCTTGCAGCAGCAGCTTCGCGTAGCCGTTGATCGTGGACAGCGGCGCACGCAGGTCGTGGCTGACGTAGCCGAGTGTCTCGATCTTCTGCTGCATGTGGGTCGTCACCTGTTGCAGCGCGTCGTTGAGCGCGAGCGTGCGTCGTGCGACTTCGTCGCGCAGGCGATCCTGTTCGGTGATCTGCCAGTGTTCGAGCCGTTTCCTCGCCTCGGTGCGCTGGCGGCCCACGTGGTGGATCCATGCGGCCAGCACCAGCAGGTGCGTGGCGAGCCCGATGACCGCGAGGACGGGGTTCGGGAAGATGTCGGATTTCAGCCAGGCGAGCGCCGGCGGCAGCGTGTTCATGCCGTCGAGCACGCGGATCAGCATGTTGAAGGTGGCGATCGCGATAGCAATCAGCATCACGCGGCCGGTCGGCGTCCGGCGGATCGCGAGCAGCAGCGCGAGACTGATGTTGACGATTCCGGACACCGCGTTCAGCCGCAGGCAGAACCACGTGAACGTCAGCAGGTCGCCGCATGCGGCGCCGATCATGCCGACGCATTCGAGCGCGACGAATGCCATGTAGATCGCGCGCATCGGCAGCCGCGCCTGCTCGCGCCGGGCGACCATCAGGATGAATACGAAGAAGCAACCGACCGCCAGGTACGCGAAGATGACTTCGCCGCGCGCCGACCATTCACGCAGCGCGGGCGGCAACGCCATCGCGATATAGCCTCGGTAAGCCGCTTCGAACAGCGTCGTGCCCAGCGCCACCGCGGCCAGCACATGGAACACGCCGCTGCGCGAAAAGAACCCGATCAGCAGCGCGCACCACATCAGCGCGAGCAGCCCGCCGAAGAAGCCGAAGTCCCACATCGTCGCGCGCCGTTCCAGCGCATCCCACGCCGCACGCGTGAACGCGACCGGCGCGAGCCGCATTTCCTTGCGCGACGTGACGCGGATCAGCACGGTGACGCTTTCGCCGGCGCGCAGCGTGACGTCGAGCACCGGGTAGCGCGACGGCGGCGCGGCGGCTTCCCCGCCGGCGCCGGCGGCCGGGAAGCGGCTGTCGAGTGTCCACCGGCCGTTCTGGCCGATATAGAAGTCCGCCTGGTCGACCCGTGCGTCGCGAATCGCGAGCACCAGCGGGCGCGCGACGCTGTCGCGGTTGGTCAGCGTCGCGCGGATCCACCACGCCGATCGCGAGAACTCGACGTTGAACGTCGACGTGCCTGCCAACGGCGTGCCATTAACCGGATCGGCGAGCCGTGCGGCGACCTGGGCGGCTGACATCGTCGTGCTTGCGTCTTCCAATACCGACACGGCGTCCAGTTGCGCCGGATCCGGCACCGGCGCGGCGCGCGCGGTCGCACAGGTGACGGCCATCGCGAGCAGAAGCAGCAGCACCGCGCGACATCCGGCCGCCCACGCCGCGTGGCGCCTAAGCATCGTGATGGTGCTCCCCGGGCGTGGCGGGGGGAGCATTGACCGCATGGCGCTGGCGCCGCCAGTCGGACGGCGTGATGCCGAAGCGTTCGCGGAACGCGGTTGCGAAGTTGCCGGGCGTGGAAAAGCCGATTTCCTCGGCGATGTCGCCGATCCCCATCGACGTCTCCGCGAGGAAATGCATCGCGGCGCGCAGGCGCGTGTCGCGCAGATATTCGAACACGGTCTGGCCGAGATGGTCGCGGAACACGCGGGACAGGCGCTTTTCATGCGTGCCGACCTGCCTCGCGAGCTCCTCGAGCGCCGGCGGGTGGCGCAGGTCGCGCAGCAGGACCTCGGACGCCGCGCGCACGAGCGCCGCATCCGGGTTGTCGGGCAGCTCGGGCAGATGTGCGAACGGCTGGCTGCGCCGTGCCCGCTTCAGGTGATTGCGGATCCGGGCCAGCACTTCGGTCGGCTCGAACGGCTTGATGATGTAGTCGATCGCGCCGGTCTCGAGCCCGGCGATGCGATCCTCGAGATCGCCCGCGGCCGTCAGGATGATGACCGGGATCGATTGCGTCGCAGGGGTCGACGCCAGCAGCCGGCACGCGGCGAAGCCGTCCATGCGCGGCATGCGGACATCCATCAGGATCAGGTCGGGCGCGATCGCCTGGGCACGGTGATAGGCCTGCAGCCCGTCGAACGCGACGCTGATCCGGCACCGTGCGGCACGCAGGATTTCGGTCAGGAGCCGCAAGTCGTTCGGGCGATCGTCGACGACAAGAATATGTGCGTCAGCGAGATCCGGCGTGGGACGAGGCGATGCCGGACTGGACGAGCGGGATGACATGGTTGCGAATGCGTTGGAAGGGTGGCCGGTCAGATGAAGGGCATCGCGGTCTGCACGATTGTTGCGAAAAATTATATGCCGACAACAGCGCTGACTGTGAGGATTCCGTGTGTCTCGTGGGGGCTTGTGCGACAAGGTGTTGCGGGTTTGTCAGGTCGGCGTCCGGCCAAAAGAAACGGAAGTGGAAAAACATGCCGAACCGGATTTTAATAATCGGTCTTTATTTCCGGATTTATTTCGAGGAATTTGAATTGGAAGGGGCGGAGAATCAGTCTGGAGGACATCTGGAAGTCGACGTCTTCTATGTAAATAGAATGAAGAGCGTGCGGGTCGCCTGATTTATTTTTTCCCGATGGAAGGTGGAAGTCATGTTAGTCGTGAAATCGTATTTCGCGCCGGAATGTATGAATGTAAATGCCGTCCGCTCGGGAAAAGGAATTTTCCGCTCGGGAAAAGGTTCGTTCGGACGGATGCCCGCACACTAGCCCCGGCGCGGCTGGAATCGGTTCTTTCAAACGGCCGGTATCGCGCGAATCGCATGCCGAAGATCCATCCCGACGCATGCGATACCAATGAGACATTGAACGATGCGAGATCTCATGATTTGGGATCGCGGCAACGAACGAATAACTGGCACGAGGGTAATGCAAATTTCATAATTTGCCGAATACGTCGCTATATAAGAGAAATCGGCAAATCTTGAAATGCGATTGGGTGTGGGGCGCCGGTCGAGACGAAATCGTCAAGGAAATTCGCTCGATTAATTCGGTGCAGGGGTCGTCCGGCAAGTCGTCGATGCTGTTCCGGAAATCCGGAAAATGCGTTTGAACGCCGGACGGAAAGGGTGAGTGGCTGCGCGTTGGCCGTCCGAGGGTTCGATCCGTCGGAGGACGGCCGCGCGCGGTGCGCTTTCGAATCAGGCGGGCACGAAAAAGATGAACACAACAGGCATGACAGGCCAACGCACCGGTTCGCACGAACCGGCGGCACGTGCTTCAGTCCCGGGGATCGCACGGCGTCATCCTCCTCCTGAATGAAACAGGGCGGGCCGCCCCCGGGTGCGGGCCGGCTTCCGCCTATCCGGCGTCTGAATGACGCTTTCCCATGAGATTCAAGGTCGTCGCGGGTTCGGCGCGATGGCGTTCGCGCGCGCGGATGCGCGGCGCGTCGCGCATCGTGTCGCCGGGCCTGTCACGTCGACATCCATGATTCGATAACCGGCGATCGTCGCGTCACATCGTGTCGACGGGCACGGGCGGCGTACGGTCGCGTGATCGCGATGTCCATCGCGAGTGTCGTGCGGCATTACCCAGCAGTTTAGTTAGTGATCCAAAGTGAGTAGCGGGGCGTCGCGAGGCGGACGGGAATGTACAGAGGGTGTTCTCGCCGGTCGCCGTGTTCGCCGTTGCGTCATCCAGCACATGAGAACCGAGGGAAGACAAGATGAACAAGTCGTTCAAGTCGATCTGGAACGAAGCATTGGGAGCCTGGGTTGCGGCTTCGGAGCTTGATCGCGCGCGCGGAAAGCGCGTCGCGTCGTCGCGTGGCACGCCGGAGCGTGCCGTGGACGGAGGAGCCGCGGCACGCGCGGGCACGCCTTCGGCTCCGTCGCTCAGGCGGCTCACCGTGCTGATGGCGTCCGCGTATTTCGCGCTGTTCCATGCCGGCGCGCACGCGCAGTACCAGCCGGACGGCGGATCGGCCACCGGCGGCATCTCGTCGATCGCGATCGGCGTCGGTTCGAGTGCCGCGCAGCAGAACTCCACCGCCTTGGGCAATCTGGCGACGGCGCAGGGCTTGTCGGCCACGGCGATCGGCCCGGGCGCGCATGCGATGGGTGACGCGTCGACGTCCGTCGGCATCAACTCACAGGCGACCGGCGTCAACAGCACGGCGATGGGTGTGCAGGCGATCGGTTCGGGTGCCTACTCGGTTGCCATCGGCAACCTGTCGAGTGCGACGCAAAGCGGGTCGGTCGCGATGGGCAGCGGCGCTGCAGCAACCGGTGTTTCCGCCATCGGGCTCGGCAACAATGCGCTGGCCTCTGGTCAGTACGCGGCGGCGTTTGGCCTCGGCGCGAGCGCGGTCGGCGTTCAGAGCGTCGCGCTCGGTTATGCGTCGCATGCGACCGATACGGGCACGATCGCGATCGGCAACCAGTCGACGAGTTCGGGCGCGGCCGGTGTTGCCGTGGGCAGCGGCGCGCTGGTGACCGGCAATTCCGGCGTCGCGATGGGCGTCAACAGCGGCGCGAAGGGCGCGACGTCGATCGCGATCGGCTGGGGCGGGACAGCCGGCGTACCGGGCTCGGGCACGCAGTCGCTCGGCACCAGTTCGATCGCGCTGGGCTCGGCCACGACGGCCGGCGCCAATTCCGCGATGGCGTTCGGCCTGAACGCCAATGCATCGGGTGTCAGTTCGATTGCGATGGGCGTGCAGTCGAGCGCGACGCAGCAGTTCGCGACCGCGCTCGGTAATCTCGCGCTGGCGACCGGCATCTCGGCGACCGCCCTGGGGCCCGGTGCGACGGCGTCGGCTACGAATGCGACGGCCATCGGCATCAACAGCGTCGCGGCGGCGAGTTCCACCGTGGCGATCGGCGACAGCAACTCGGTCGCGGCAGCGGCGGGCGCGGGCTCGATTGCCGGCGGCAACAGCTCGAAGGTGCTGAGCGGCGTCGGCGCTGTCGCGCTCGGCCTGGGCCAGACGGTCAGCGGCAACGGTGCGGTGGCGATCGGCGACCCGAGCACCGCGATCGGCACCGGCGCGGTCACGGCCGGGGCGAACAACACGGCGACCGGCGACGGCGCGGTCGCGATCGGCAATTCGAACATTGCGCAGGGCATAGGCTCGCTCGCGCTCGGCAATACGTCGACGGCCGCGGCGACCGGTGCGGTGGCGTTCGGTGCGTCGGCCGTGGCGAACAATGCGGGCGATGTCGCGCTCGGCTCGGGCTCGACGACGGCCGCGCCGAATCCGACCGCAAGCGCGACGATCGGCGGCGTCACGTACAACTTCAACGGGACGAATCCGGTCAGCGTCGTCAGCGTCGGCGCAGCGGGTACCGAGCGGCAGATCACCAATGTTGCTGCCGGGCGCATCAGTTCCGCGAGCACGGATGCGATCAACGGGTCGCAGCTCGATGCGACGAATCAGGCGGTGAATTCGCTGTCGACGTCGACGGCGTCGAGTGTCAGTTCCTTGTCGACGGGGGTGTCGTCGTTGTCGACCGGATTGTCGTCGGCCAATAGCGCGATCACGTCGCTTTCCACGTCGACTTCGACCGGTATCAGCTCGTTGTCGACGGGGTTGAGCTCGACCAACAGTTCGGTGACTTCATTGTCGACCTCTACGTCGACGGGGCTGTCGTCGGCGAATAGCGCGATCACGTCGCTTTCCACGTCCACCTCGACCGGTATCAGCTCGTTGTCGACGGGGTTGAGCTCGACCAACAGCTCGGTGACTTCGTTGTCGACCTCCACGTCGACGGGTCTGTCGTCGGCGAATAGTGCGATCACGTCGCTTTCGACGTCGACTTCGACCGGTATCAACTCGCTGTCGACGGGGTTGAGCTCGACCAACAGTTCGGTGACTTCACTGTCGACCTCCACGTCGACGGGGCTGTCGTCGGCCAATAGCGCGATCACGTCGCTTTCCACGTCCACCTCGACCGGCATCAGTTCGCTGTCGACGGGTCTGAGTTCGACCAACAGCTCGGTGACTTCACTGTCGACGTCCACGTCAACCGGCCTGTCGTCGGCCAACAGCTCGATCGCATCGCTGTCCACGTCGACGTCGACGGGCATCACGTCGTTGTCGACCGGCCTGAGTTCGACCAACAGCACGGTGACGTCCTTGTCGACGTCCACGTCTACCGGGTTGTCGTCGGCCAATAGCGCGATCACGTCACTGTCCACGTCGACTTCGACCGGCATCAGCTCGCTGTCTACCGGCCTGAGTTCGACGAACAGCTCGGTGACATCGTTGTCGACGTCCACGTCGACAGGCGTCAGTTCGCTGTCCACAGGCCTGAGTTCGACGAACAGCTCGGTGACGTCGCTGTCCACGTCGACGTCGACCGGTATCAGCTCGCTGTCTACCGGCCTGAGTTCGACGAACAGTACGGTCACGTCACTGTCCACGTCGACCTCGACCGGCATCAGCTCGCTGTCCACCGGCCTGAGTTCGACGAACAGCACGGTCACGTCGCTGTCGACGTCCACCTCGACGGTGGTCGGTTCACTGTCCACCGGCCTGAGCACGACGAACAGCAACGTCACATCGCTGTCGACCGCGACCTCGACGAGCATCGGTTCACTGTCGACCGGGCTCAGTTCGACCACGAGCTCGATCTCGTCGCTGTCGACGTCGACCTCGACGACCGTCGGCTCGCTGTCCACCGGCCTGTCGAGCACGAACAGCACCCTGACGTCGCTGTCCACGGCGACGTCGACGGGCATCGGTTCGCTGTCGACCGGCCTCAGCTCGATCGCGAACAACAACACCAACCTCGGCAACAGCACGGCAGGCGCGATCGGCGGCGGGGCCACCTACAACCCGACGACCGGGACGATTTCGGCGCCGTCGTACGTGACGTACAACAGCGACGGTTCGACGACGATCAACAACAACGTCGGCTCGGCGATCGACAACATCAACGCGCACGGCTTCAAGTATTTCCACGCGAACTCGACCGCGCCGGACAGCCAGGCGCTCGGCGTCGACAGCGTCGCGATCGGCCCGAATGCGATCTCGAAGGTGGACGGCAGCATCGCGCTCGGCTCGGGTTCGGTGTCCGATCGTCCGATCGCGCCGTCATCCGGGATCCTGCGCAACGGCAGCGCGTCGATTCCGTTTGATACGACAGACCAGACGCTGCTCGGCGCGGTGTCGCTCGGCGATGCGACGGGCAAGACCTACCGCCAGATCACCAATGTCGCGGACGGCACGGGGCAACACGACGCGGTGACGGTCCGGCAGCTGACCGGCGCATTGCAGTCGTTCGCGGTCACGCCGCAGAAATACTTCCATGCGAACTCGACGGCGGCGGACTCGCTTGCGGTCGGCGCGGAATCGGTCGCGGTGGGGCCGACGACGGTCGTCAACGGCGATAACGGCGTGGGCATCGGCAACGGCGCGATCGTCGACCAGACCGCCCCTGGCGGCGTCGCGATCGGGCAGGCGGCGAGTTCCGCGCAGGCCGACGCGATCGCGCTCGGCAGCGGCGCGACGGCTTTGGGCGCACAGTCGGTCGCGCAGGGCGCAAATGCGAAGGCGGTCAGCGTGGGCAGCGTCGCGCTGGGTTCCGGCGCGCTCGGCAACGCAACCGATGCGCTCGCGCTCGGCGCCGGTGCGTCCGCGACGTTCGCGAACAGCGTGGCGTTGGGCGCCGGTTCGCTGACGACGGTCGGCGCGCTGACGAACTACGTTGCGTACGGCCTGAGCAGCCCGCAATCGTCGTCCGGCGAAGTGAACATCGGCAACCGGCAGATCACGGGCCTCGCGGCCGGCAAGAACGGCACGGACGCGGTGAACGTATCGCAGCTCGATTCGGTCGCGAACCAGCTGACGACGCTGATCGACCAGCGCACGACCAACCTCGGCGGGCAGTACACGACGAACCCGAACGGCACGAACGTGCCGCCGGGCTCGATCGGCCCGAATTCGTCGGCGGGCGGGTCGGGTGCGGTGGCATCGGGCTCGAACAGCACGGCGGTCGGCAACAATTCGCTTGCATCGGGCAACGGTTCTACCGCCATCGGCGTGGGCTCGACGGCGACGGGCAGCAATTCGGCCGCGATCGGCACGGGCAGCAACGACGGCGGGCGGTCGAACGTCGTCGCGGTCGGTTCGACGGAATCGGCGCGCCAGGTCGTCAACGTCGCGGCCGGCACGCAGGGCACGGATGCGGTGAACGTGAACCAGCTGAATGCAGTGTCGAACCAGTTCACGCAGTCGCTGAACACGGTCAACAACCAGCTCACGCAGATGCAGCAGCAGATCCAGCAGACCGATTCGATGGCACGTGAGGGGATCGCGGCAACCGCCGCGATGGCGTCGATCCCGCACATGGACCGCGACTCGAACTTCGCGATGGGGGTCGGTACGGCGACGTTCCAGGGGCAGAAAGCCATGGCGGTCGGCGTGCAGGCGCGCGTCACGGAGAACCTGAAGGCGACGCTGAACGGCGGCTTCGCCGGCAGCCAGCGCGTCGTCGGCGCGGGCATGCTGTATCAGTGGAAGTGATCGCGCGTCGCGGTTCGTTCCGGCACGCACTGCCGGAGCGGACCGCGCCGAACGCAAACGCACGCGGATGCGGCTGCGCCATTGCGCCGCACGCGCTGCGCCCATCGCATTTTCGGAGTAATCAAGTGAAAAACATCCATCTTGCACTGCTGGCGTCCGTCGTTTCCCTCGCGGCCTGTTCGAGCGCGTCGGGACCGACGTTCAACGCCTACGAGCTTCAGCCCCGCGACGGTATCCGGACTTTCCGCGTCGACTGCCACGGCATCCTGTCGAGCGCCAATACTTGCATGAAGGTCGCGACGCGCATGTGCGGCAACGAGGCCGTGCGCACGGTCGATTCCACGACGCCGTACCGCGACGGCGCCGATCCGCACTCGATGGTGTTCCAGTGCGGTGCGGCACCCGCGCCGGCTGCGGCGGCTGCGCCGGCGCCTGCCGCGGTCGAGAAGGTGAGCCTGACCGGCGATGCGTACTTCGCGACCGACTCCGCCGTGCTGACGTCCGCCGCCACCGCCGCGCTCGACACGCTGCTGAACCAGCAGGGCGACAAGCATTTTTCGCGCGTGGAGGTGGACGGTTATACCGACGCGACCGGCTCGGATGCACACAACCAGGCGCTGTCGAAGCGCCGCGCCGATGCGGTCGCGGGGTATCTGCGCGAACACGGGCTGAAGGCGGAATCGTTCGCGGCGGCGGGGCATGGAGAAACCAATCCGGCGGCGTCGAACGAGACCGCTGAAGGGCGGGCGCGCAATCGCCGGGTGGAAATCTCGCTGCAGAAGTAAGACGTGGGCAACGGGTTGCCGCAGGTGTGGCCGTCGCAACCGGACGGCTCGCTTGCGGGAGCGGTGCCGTCCGGGGACGCAGGCGGTCGAGTCAGGCAACGCGTCGCGACGGGCGTGTGCGGTGGCGCTGCCGCCTGGACGACGATGCGGAACGGCGGCCTGTGGGCCTGCTAAGCGTTGCTGCGCGGGGCGTAAGAGATGCCCGGTGCTGCTGCGTGGGTCGACAGGCACGAAGGGCGGAAAACGACCGAGGCTGTGTGGAAACACGTAACTCAGCGTCGGCGGGAGCAGATCCCGTGCCGCATTTTCGCAGCCTTCAAGTGAACGAAGAGTGCCGCCATAGCTTCAATGCCGAGTTGCTGTCGTCCCTCGGCATGTAAGTGCACCCTAGAGTGTTTCACGCACCCACCAGCCGCATCGCGGATGGTAGGAGGGGAGGCCTGTCGTCGAAGGCGTAACACTGGTGAAGTCGAGTGTGTGCAGATCAAGCTCCTCGACAAAGGCCTCGACGATCCTGACCGGGTTATCCTCGGCAACGAAATCGTCCAGGCATTCGGGCAATGGCTCTACCTGCTTGCGGTCATCGCCTTCAACGAATCGCTTCATGGGCAACCCATCCTGAATGCGTTGATTCAGTCTAGGCGATCAACGCGTTTTCACACAGCCTCGACCCGGGAGGGATACTCGAGCTTTTTGATATCGGCCATTCGTTCGATCAGAAAGTGAAGCGGGCGTGGAATCGCGGGATATTGGCGGCAGGCGGCATCTGCATTCAGCCACTCAGACGTCGCCGCGCCGCTGCGAACCGCACCCGTCACATACGCGTTAAAGCCCAAGCTCCTGTTCCAGTCGCCGCATTTCTTCCCGCCACTGTTCCTGCAGTTGCGGCTTTTGATGTTTCGGTTTGCGTGCGAGCTCTGCCGCCAGCAACGTCTCCAACTGACACCAACGTTGCCACTGTGCCTCGACGTCACTGCCGGTGGATTGAACGCCGGTGTGGTTCCGTGTGGTCGGGATCTGCTCGGGTGCAGCGGAATCACGAGATGTGAACAAAATTCGATACGCGCTTTCAGCATCCGGCAATTCTTGCAAGCGCCCGTCATGGATTGCCCAGAAGCGATTGCAACTGTGCTCGATCAATTCGCGGTCGTGCGAAACCAGGATGAAACCGCCATCGAACGCCGCCAGCGCAGCGGCAAGTTCGCGCTTGCCTTCCATATCCAGGTGATTGGTCGGTTCGTCGAGCCACAACAGGTGGTAGCTGGCCATGGACAGCGCAAGAAACAGCAGGCGGGCCCGCTCGCCGCCACTCAGAGTGGCTACGGTCTGACCATGACGTACATACGGAAACCCGGCGGAAATCAAAGCCTGCCTTCGCTCTTTGTCGCCGACTGGCGCAAAATTATACAGCGCGTCAGACAAAGTGGCGTCGTCGGCCAGTTGATGCAATGACTGATCGTAGTAGGCGATGCGCGCCGCCGGATGATAACGCCAACCCATGGGCGCTTCTCCTTGCCGCAGATCGCTCCAGCACTGGCGCAGCAACGAGGATTTGCCCGTGCCATTGCTGCCCAGGAGTGCGATCTTGTCGCCTGGCCGCAACCACAAATCGTGAGCCTCGAACAGGATCGGCTCTTCCGCCTGAGCGCGTACATGCAGGCCTTCGAACGCCAGCAGACGGTCCGCCGCCAATCGTGTTCCTGATAGTTTCAAGCGCCAAGGGTTGCCACGACCAACAAAGGTCTGGTCTTCCTTTAGTTTTTCGACACGCCTTTGCATGGACTTGGCTTGGCGCGACAGTTTCTCATTGTCGTGCTCGCGCCCCCAGATGGCCAGACGTTTGCTGCTGGCGGCTAGCCGGTCTATCTCGTTTTGCTCACCTGCATGACGCGCTTGTGCCGTTGCGTCGGCATTGGCCAACGCGGCCAAGGCCCGGCTGCATGGCATATCGAAACTGTACAAGCGCTGATCGCGCAGAATCCAGCTTTTGGCGCTGAGCGTGTCTAGAAGTCGCGGATCGTGCGATACCAGGATGAAGCCACCCTGCCAGCGGCGCAGGAAATCTTCCAGCCACAATAACGAGGGTAGATCCAGGTGATTGCTGGGTTCGTCAAGCAACAGCAGATTCGGCTGCGCAAGAACTGCACGTCCCAACAGCAAACGAGTGTGCTGGCCGCCGCTCAGGTCGGAAACGGGTGTATCCGCCGCAGAGGCTAGCTCTAGATCGTCCAGTAGACTGTCTACCCGCCAATGCTCTGCCCGTTGCTCGCCGACGCTCTCCAGCAACGCCTCTCGCGTCGTAAGGTCGGCAAGTCTTTGCGGTAGATGCTGCTCGACGTGTTGAAGGCGGCACATTGCCGCATAGTGCACGCTACCGGCACTGGGTTCGCGGCTGCCCGCCAATACATCAAGCAGACTGCTCTTGCCGCAGCCGTTGTGGCCGATCAGGCCGATGCGGTCGCCAAGTTTTACAGTAAAGGAAAGATCCTGGAATAGCGGGCCATGGCCGGTTTCCAGTTGCAAGGTAAGTGCGGAAATCAGGGTGGTCATGCTCTTGCTCTCGTTTTTTCGGGACGTGTTTGTCCCTGTCAACAGGAGCGCTGGCGACAACCTTGGAGTCGAGAAAGGACTCGGGAGGAGAGGGCTTTGCTCTGGCCGGGTTATCGCAGCGCGATGGAACTCAGGCAAGAGCAGGCGAATGTGCTGAACAAATGTGCCAGCATCAGCGGGCGCACCAGAAAAACCATATTTACCTCCTTTTTAAAAAGAGTTGGATGTAGCGGCGGAGTTTATCTCGGCTCTCGTCGTTTATACAAGCCGCTGGCGTTGCCGCTCCCAATTTGTTCCGAGAGGGATCGCAGAATGCTCCACGACAAATAGCTCTACGGGTTCGGCGATCGATGTCGTGATCGGATCAAAATCATCGACCGGGACGGGAACGGCTTCCGGCTCCTGATGAAACGCTCGAGGTTGATCTATACGATGTCGTCTAGTGCTTTGACCTCTGCGATTCGTGGCTCGGTGATCCAGAGCGCATCGATAATCTGAAACACCAACGGGGCCAGCGGCGTACCGATGACCTGCTCGCGGGCAAGCGCGAATTCAAACAAGGCGGAAATATCGACGCCCCGGTCCGCGGCGTTCACGATGGAGACAGCACCACCTTTCTTGCGCGGCAGATAGATCAAGGAAACCAGGACGCGGTCAGCAGGCCCGGCGCTTTCCCCCCAGTCGCCTAACACAAGGTTAATGGTCGGTGGATGGTCCGGCATTCCGATCGCCCATTGGACAAAGTAGACACCAACAACCGAATCGTCTTGGTGCAGTTCACCCGTGATTCTCCTCGTCTCGTGACCACAGCACGTACAATTGAAAGTGGATTCGTCCCCTGGGTACGCGTGTATCGATTCGGCATCTGACATTGGGCGGAGTCCCGAAAATAGTTGAAGTTTGAAAGCGGTGGTTCCCGTGGGAATCCGAGAAAATCGGGTTTCCAAGACCAAACTCCCAGACAGGAGAACCGCCGAAATGAAGCCTACCAAGAAACCGGGTCACCGACCTCAAAGCGCTCCACCGATTTACTCTGGAGACGTCGTTCGTGGATCGCATACTTCTCAGTGACTGCTCGTGGCCGCCGCTTGCCTGTCGAGCCCACACGTTTGATCCGCCGCAAGCGCACAGCAATCGCGGCTCACACGTTCGCAATGGCGAGTACACTGAACATGCCGTAGAAACAGGAGAATGCGATGATCGACGCTGGCCCCCAAAGTACCTTCCGAGGGCTGCCGCTGACCGTGGAGCAGGACGCGGAAGTTCGGCACTACATCAAGGACCGGACTCGGCGCGGGCTGCCATGGGACACGTCGGAGTTGAGCGCGATGCTCAAGGACATGCTGCATCCCCCGGGCGACGGCGACGGTGATGGCGACGGTGATGCTGCCTCCGAGGCAGACGAAACCAGAGCGGCCGCCGAGCGCGCGAACGCTTCGATTGACGAGGCGATGGACCCCATCGAGGCGAATGAGGAGTGGAATGCGGCCATGGAGTCGGAGGGCATGAAAGGGCCCAGACGATAAAAGCGGAGGCAATGACGCTCCGATTCCTGGCAGCGCGGCACACAGAGGTGCGCGCCTGATGCCAAGCGTTTCAACGAAGGCACGATCCGCGTTGCGCGTGCGCTGCGTCGCAGCGTACACGGCGAGACTACCGACGCACCGGGTGCTCCCATCGTGAGAACCCCGACCCGCAATCCGACCATTCGCAGATAATTTCGGGCGCAGCCAACCGCGCCATCCATGCTGCATGGCACCAACGCAACTGCGAGCCGCATCTCGTCGCCGGGCGCCTGACAGCGGGCGCCATGTCAGTGTCTGATCACGCAGACGGCCACGATTTCGTATCCGGGGTCGGCATGCACGTGCGCCGCCTTTTCCGCTTCCTCATACGAACCAAACGACGTGGCATCCTCAACCGCCGGTGCCATGCCGATATCGCCATCCTCGGCGGTGCAGAGGAACTGTTCGCCAGTCTTCACGACGTAGGTGGACATCATCATGATTCCCTCCATCGTTTGCAGGGGGGAATTCCAGTCTAGCAGGCCAGAAACGGGGCGCAGGCGGTTTGCAGCGTCCTTTCCGTGAGGTCTGCGGCAGGACCGAAAAGCCGTGCACAATACCCGCATGCAAAATCCAGACCTCGAACACCTCGTCACCGTCACCATGCCCTTTGGGAAATACAAGGGCCGGCTGATTGCCGACCTGCCCGGGCCTTACCTCAATTGGCTGGCGCGCGAAGGGTTCCCGCGCGGCGAAATCGGTCGGCAGCTCGCGCTGATGCACGAGATCGACCACAACGGCCTGCGGGACTTGCTGGAGCCGTTGCGAAAACGCGGATAGCGCCAATCGGGGGCGAATGCCTCCGCGTGCCACGCCGCCCGGCATCGATCGACCGTGATCGACCCCCACCCCTCGCCGGCCACACCTGCTATGCGTGCCGAATGCCCGCATGCGACCCCGACAGTGGCCCGCGCGCACCTAGCGCGTCGCCGATGCTGACATAGAATATAAAACAGTCCCTTGAGGACGAGTTGATGGCAAGAGAAGGGGTGCCGACATGAGACGCCTTTATTTCCTCGTACCCGATACGCAGATGGCGAAGGCCATCGTCGACGATCTATTGCGCGCACGCATCATCTGGCGCCATATTCACGTTCTCGCCGACCACAGCGTCACACTCGATCAGTTACCCGAAGCATCGTTGCTGCAAAGCAGCGATGTCGTGCATGCCCTCGAGCGCGGCGTCGCGCTCGGCGGCGCGGCCGGTGCGCTGATCGGCCTCGTCGCGCTCGTATTTCCACCGGCGGAGCTCGTGATCGCGGGCGGCGCCGTCGTCGGGTTGACGTTGGCCGGAGCGGGTTTCGGGGCGTGGACCGCCGCGATGATCGGCATCGCCGAGCCGAACGCGCGACTCCAGCGATTTCGCGAGGCCATTCAGGAAGGCCAGATCCTGATCATGGCCGACGTGCCGGCATTGCGAGAGCAGGAAATCGAAGAGATGGTCGCCCAGCATTTTCCGAAGGCGGACCTGGAAGGCGCCGAGCCTACGACACCGATCTTCCCCTGACGCGCGATAGCAAGCCGGCTTGCCCGGCACCCGGGTTCATCGACGCGTCTCGTCGAGCGCACGACCGCGACCGCGGGCCGCGCGCGGAGCGGGTCGTTCGCACGTTGCGCAGGCAACCTTGGCCGCCATTCCGAATCGCGCGAGAGACGCAGGCCCGACGCGCGTGACGCCTTCGGAACCGCAGCGCCGACGTCGAACCGTCGGCAAGGAGGTCGTATGGAACTGCACATTCAATCGCACCATTGGGAGCGTCGTACGCCCGACTGGATCTCGGCTGCCGTGGCAGGTCTCGCGGGCGGTGCGCTGGTGATCGCGCTGGAATTCGTCTGGTCGACCCTCGTGCTCGGCTCAAGCCCGTGGCAACCGACCCACAAGATCGCGGCAATGGTGATGGGCCGCAGCGCGCTCGGCCAGATGACGCAATTCAACCTTGAAATCGTCGCGATGGCGCTGCTGCTGCACTACGTGCTCGGCGCGATCATGGGGATGATGCTCGCCGCGATCATGGCGCCTTTCCGCCTCGATTCGAGCGTGGGCATGGAAGCCGCCATCGGGCTGGCGTTCGGGATCGTCGCGTATGGGTGGAACTTCTACGTGATGACGGCCGTGTTTCCGTGGTTCGTCTCCGAGCGGGGTTCCGGGCCGTTGCTGGCCAACCTGTTGTTCGGCGTGGTTGCGGCCATCACCTACGGCAGGCTGGAACGATTGCGCAAGCGGAACGCGGACGACTGACACATCGCGTTTCCCGTCGCGCCGACCTTGAACACGCGGCGCCCGCGGGAGACACGGAACCCGGTGTCGGCGGCACCGGTGAGTGACACGCAGCGAGGCGGCCTATGGCCCTTGCGATTGCCCTGGTCCTGATCATCATCCTGGCGGTGGGGTTTCACTTTGCCAGTCCGTGGTGGATCACGCCCATCGCGTCGAACTGGGTGCGCATGGACGACATGCTGACGATCACGCTCGTCATCACCGGCGCACTCTTCATCGCCATCAACCTGTTCATCGTGGTCGCCCTGGTGCGCTATCGCCACCGCAGCGGGCATCGCGCGGCCTACGAACCGCACAACCGGAAGCTGGAATGGTGGCTGATCGGCCTGACTGGCGTCGGTGTGGCGGCGTTGCTGGCGCCGGGGCTGTTCGTCTACGCGGACTACGTCCGGCCGCCGCGCAACGTGCTGCAGATGGAAGTGCTCGGCCAGCAATGGCAATGGCGCTTCCGCTTCGCCGGCCCCGGCGGCAAGCTGGGCACGACGGACGTGCGCTACATCAGCAGCGACAACCCGTTCGGCCTGAATCCCGCCGACCCCAACGGCCGTGACAACTACCTGATCGAGCGCCCCGAGGTGCACCTGCCGCTCAACCGGCCGATCCAGGTCCTGACACGGTCGCGCGACGTGCTGCACGACTTCTACGTCCCGCCGTTCCGCGCGCGGATGAACATGGTGCCGGGGATGGTGACCACCTTCTGGTTCACGCCGACCAAGGCAGGGCGCTACGACATCCTGTGCGCGCAGCTCTGCGGGATCGGGCACGCCGGCATGCGCGGCGTGGTGGTGGTGGAAGACGAAGCCGCGTTCTCGCGCTGGCTGGCGCAGCAGACCACGTTCGCGCAGCAGCAGATGGCCCATGTGCAGGCCGCACCCGCCGCGGCGGGCGGCAGCGCGCAGGCGCTTGCCAACCTGGGCAAGACGCTCGCGGCGGCCAAGGGCTGCGTCGCCTGTCATACCGTGGACGGCAGCCCGCTCGTGGGCCCGACCTGGAAGGGCCTGTACGGCAAGACCGAAACGATGGCCGACGGCAGTACCGCGAAGGTGGACGAAGCCTATCTGCGCGCATTCATCCGCGATCCGACGGCCCGTGTCGTGAAGGGCTTCTCGCCGATCATGCCGCACTTCGACCTGAGCGAGCAGGAACTGGACGCGCTGGTGGCGTATATCAAGGCGCAAGGCGGGACGCCGGCCAGCACCGTGGCCCAGCCGTAGCGGAGCAGATGGAGCAGACGGAGCAGATGCCATGACCTATGCGCACACCGACCACGTCCCGCACAGCTTCTGGACCCGCTACGTGTGGAGCCAGGACCACAAGGTCATCGCGGTGCAGTACGCGCTGACGGCCATCGCCATCGGTTTGGTCGGCCTCGTCTTGTCGGACCTGATGCGGCTGCAGCTCGGCTTTCCGGGCAAGTTCGCTTTCATCGACGCGAACCACTACTACCAGTTCGTCACGATGCACGGGATGATCATGGTGATCTACCTGCTGACGGCGCTGTTCCTTGGCGGCTTCGGCAACTACCTGATCCCGCTGATGCTCGGCGCGCGCGACATGGTGTTCCCGTTTCTCAACATGCTGAGCTACTGGGTCTACCTGCTGGCCGTGCTGGTGCTGGTGGCGAGCTTCTTCGTGCCGGGCGGGCCGACCGGCGCGGGCTGGACGCTGTATCCGCCGCAGGCGATCCTGCCGGGCACGCCGGGCGTGGAATGGGGCATCGTGCTGATGCTCGTGTCGCTGGCGATCTTCATCGTCGCGGCCACGATGGGCGGCCTGAACTACGTGACCACCACGCTGCAGGCGCGCACGCGCGGCATGACGCTGATGCGCATGCCGCTCACGGTGTGGGGCATCTTCATCGCGACCATCATGGCGCTGCTGGCGTTTCCGGCGCTGTTCGTGTCGGCGGTGATGATGCTGTTCGACCGGACGCTCGGCACCAGTTTCTTCATCCCGGCCGTGGTGTCGATGGGGCAGACGCTCAAGCATGCCGGCGGCAGCCCGCTGCTGTTCCAGCACCTGTTCTGGTTCTTCGGGCATCCGGAGGTCTACATCGTCGCGCTGCCGGCCTTCGGCATCGCGTCGGATCTCATCAGCACGCATGCGCGCAAGAGCATCTTCGGCTACCGGATGATGGTGTGGGCCATCGTCATCATCGGCGCGCTGAGCTTCGTGGTCTGGGCGCACCACATGTTCATCGCCGGCATGAATCCGTACTTCGGCTTCTTCTTCGCCACCACCACGCTCATCATCGCCGTCCCGACCGCCCTCAAGGTCTACAACTGGGTGCTGACGCTGTGGCGCGGCGATATCCACCTGACCGTGCCGATGCTGTTCGCCATCGGCTTCATCAGCACCTTCGTGCTGGGCGGGCTGACGGGGCTCTATCTCGGCAACGTGAGCGTGGACATCCCGCTGTCGAACACGTACTTCGTGGTCGCGCACTTCCATATGGTGATGGCCGTGTCGCCGATCCTGGTGGTGTTCGGCGGCCTCTACCACTGGTACCCGAAGGTGACGGGCCGCATGCTCGACGACACGCTCGGCCGCGCGCACTTCTGGATCACCTTCGTCGGCACCTATGCGATCTATTTCCCGATGCACTATCTCGGCATCCTCGGCATGCCGCGACGGTATTACGCGTATCAGGGTTACAGCTTCATTCCAGATTCGGCGCAGACGCTCAACACGTTCATCACCGTCGTCGCGCTGATCGTCGCGGCGGCGCAGCTGCTGTTCCTGTTCAACCTGGCGTGGAGCCTCGTGCGCGGCCGGCGGGCCGACGGCAACCCGTGGCGGGCCACCACGCTCGAATGGCAGACACCGCAAACGCCGCCCGTGCACGGCAACTGGGGCGCGACGCTTCCCGTCGTCTATCGCTGGGCGTACGAATACAGTCCGCCGGGACAAGCGGAAGACTTCGTGCCGCAAAACCAGCCGCCGGCGACGGCGCCTGAACCTGAAGCGGCCCATCCGACGCTTCACCCCGGCGAGGCCCGCGAATGACCACGCTGCCACGCCCCTTCGTTCCCGACGCGCCACCCGGCTTGCCGAATGCGGGGCGCACCGGCCTGGCCGTCTTCATGGCGGTTGCGACGACGTTGTTTTCGCTGCTGCTGCTCGCTTATGCAATGCGCATGCGTGAATCCGACTGGCAGCCGATCCCGCATCCGGCGCTGCTGTGGTGGAACACCGGCGCGCTGGCGCTGGCCAGCGTCGCGATGCAGCGTGCCAGGCGACTGACCGCGCACCGTACGGCGTGGCTGGCGGGCGGCGGCGCGCTGGCGGCCCTGTTCGTGATCGGGCAACTGACCGCGTGGCACATGCTGTCGGCGGCCGGGCAGACCGTCACCGTCAATCCGTCCAACAGCTTCCTCTACCTGCTCACCGGCCTGCATGGCGTTCATGTACTGGGTGGGCTCGCGGCGTGGGTCGTGACGATCGTGCAGCTCCGGCGCGTGGACCCGTTCCGCGCCCAACGGGCCATCGGGCTGTGCGCGCTCTACTGGCATTTCCTGCTCGCCGTCTGGCTCGTGCTGCTGGCGGCGATGTGGTGGTTGACCCCCGGGATCGTCGCCGCGATCTGCGGGCCGCTGTATGGAGCCGCGCCATGACCTCGCCCACGGCCCACACCGAATCCGCGGCCGAAGCGCCTGCGGCCCCGTCCGCCGACGCGCGGCCCGACGGCTGGCGCGGTATCGTCACGGACTGGTCGTCCGACCGCGAAGCCTTCAGGGTGCCGTGGGGCAAGGCGATGATGTGGATCTTCCTGCTGTCGGACACCTTCGTGTTCAGCAGCTTCCTGATCGGCTACATGACGGTGCGCATGTCGACCACGGCGCCGTGGCCCGACACGTCGAAGGTGTTCGGACTCACGGTGGGTGGCCTGGATGTGCCGTTGCTGCTGATTGCCATCATGACGTTCATCCTGATCACCAGCAGCGGCACCATGGCGATGGCGGTCAACTTCGGCTACCGGCGCAACGCCCGGCGCGCCGGCGCGCTGCTGCTCGCGACCGCGCTGCTGGGCGCGAGCTTCGTATCGATGCAGGCCCTCGAATGGACCAAGCTGATCGTCCACGAAGGTATCCGGCCCTGGGGCAACCCGCTGGGCGCGGCGCAGTTCGGCGCGTGCTTCTTCACGATCACCGGGTTCCACGGCTTTCACGTGACCTGCGGCGTGATCTACCTGCTGCTGATCGCGCGCAAGATCCGGCAGCCGGGGTTCACCGAACACGGCAACTTCCAGATCGTCGAGATCGCCGGCCTGTACTGGCACTTCGTCGACCTGGTGTGGGTGTTCATCTTCGCGCTGTTCTATTTGTGGTGAGGCAGCCATGGACCACACCGATCCCGCCGACCGGCCCGACGCCGCGCACGGCCAGCAGCATCCGATCGGCCTCTACCTGAAGATCTGGGGCCTGCTGTTCGTGCTGAGCACGCTGTCGTACCTGGTCGACTACTTCAACGTGCAGGGCCTGATGCGCTGGGTGCTGATCGTCGTGCTGATGATCGCCAAGGCCGGGCTGATCGTGTCGATCTTCATGCACATGATGTGGGAGCGGCTGGCGCTCGTGTACGCGATCCTGATCCCGCCGCTGTGCCTGCTGGTGCTCATGGTGCTGATGGCGGCGGAAGCGCATCACACGTTCGGGATGCGGGAGCTGTTCTTTCGCTGATGCCGTCGACGGCTGATTCATGGGCGATGAACGCTTTGCGGACATCGGTTTACGCAAACCTGGAGGAGGACGTCATGCAATTTTCACGTCGACGTTTTATCTCAACCGCCACCGTCCTGGCATCTGCGCTCGCCTTTGGACGCCGCGCGGCGGCGACGGATGCCGGCGCCGTGCAGGAATCCGATGCAAACGCCCAGGCCCTCGGCTACAAGACGGATGCCGGCCGGGTCGACCATGCGAAGTACCCGAAATTCCAGGCGGGCGAGGCTTGTGCGAATTGCCAGTTCTTCCAGGGCAAGCCCGGCGCCGCGACGGCGCCGTGCGCCATTTTCGGCGGCAAGCAGGTCAATGCGAAAGGCTGGTGCAGCGCTTATTCGAAAAAGGCGTAGCACGGCAGGGATGGCGTGGCGGTCGTGCCGCCGAATCGTCGTTGTCGATGAGGCGCGGCGCATATCGTCCCGTCACCGACGATGCCCCAAGACGACATTCGGATCGGCCATCGGCGCCGCGGTGAGCACCAATGCGATGCGCGGGGGCGAGCACCTACAATGGAGCGTCCGCCGGCCGGCGCGTCACCCGGATTGCCTGGACGACGCACCGGCCGATCCACTCGCGACCCTCCAAGGCCTACATGGAAATCAAATGGATCGAGGATTTCCTCGCGCTCGCTCAATATCAAAGCTTTTCCCGTGCGGCTGAATTTCGCAACGTCACGCAATCGGGCTTCAGCCGTCGCATTCAGTCGCTCGAACAGTGGATCGGCGCCGAACTGATCGACCGCAGCAGTTTTCCACCGGTGCTGACGCCGGCGGGGCGCCTGTTTCGCGAGACGGCCGAAGACGTGCTCAGCCGCCTGTTCGACACGCGAGCCATCATCCGCACCGAGCAGCGGATCGCCGGCAAGAGCCTGCAGATCGCCGCGGGTCACACGATCGCGCTGAGTTTCCTGCCGGCCTGGCTCAAGGCGCTCGCGCCGCATTTCGGCGAAGTGCGGGCGCGCGTCGTTCCGACCAATGTCCACGACTCGATCCTGATGCTCGTCAACGGCAACTGCGAGCTGATGTTTGCCTATCACCATCCGGAGCTGCCGCTGCATCTCGACCCGGCGAAGTACGAGCACCTGACCGTGGGCCTCGACACGTTGATGCCGGCATGCCGGCCGAACCGGCGATCGGCGCCCGCGTTTCGCCTTCCCGGAACGAAGCAGCATCCGCTGCCGCTGATTTCGTATACGGAAACCAGCTATTTCGGCCGGTGTCTCGCGCTGCTTCTCGACCGTGCGTCGGACGTGCCGGTGTTGCAGCTGCACTACGAGTCCGACATGGCCGAAGTGCTGAAAAAGCTCGTGATGGAAGGCGAGGGTGTCGCATGGCTGCCCCGGAGCGCGATCGCGGCCGAACTCGCGGCCGGCGAACTCGTGCCGGCGGGGCCGGCGGCGTGGAACCTGGAAGTCGAACTGCGCGTGTATCGCGACGTGTCGAACCGCAGCGAATTCCTGGACACGCTCTGGCAGCATCTGCGCGCGGCACCTTCCCGGCTGGGGTAAGTGAGGGTTTTCCCGGATTATGCGCAACTCGCATACCGGCATGTTGTACCGGCATGACGGACTTATTGACCGTCCCTACCATTCGTTCCAGCGGCAAAGGTGACGCGTGACCGGCGTCGCGCGGCCTTCTTCGCAGCGCTCGCCCGCCTTCCGGCGGCCGGGTGCCACCCAAGGACGGATGGACATGAAAAATCGCCTTACCCTGAGCATTGCAATCGGCATGATCCTCGGTGTCGTTGCCGGTTACGCATGCCACGCGAACATAGCGGACCCGGCCACGCTCAAAGCGGTCGCCGGCTATTTCTCGATCGTCACCGACATCTTCCTGCGCCTGATCAAGATGATCATTGCGCCGCTGGTGTTCGTGACGCTCGTGTCGGGCCTGGCCGGCATGGACGGCGGCGAAGACGTCGGGCGCATCGGTGCGCGGTCGATCGGCTGGTTCATCTGCGCGTCGCTGATTTCGTTGAGTCTCGGGCTCGTCATGGCCAATGCGCTGCAGCCGGGCGCCGGCCTGAACCTCACGGAAACCGCCGGCGAGGTGAACACCGGGCTGAATACGGCCGCACTGAACGCCCGAGACGTGATCACGCATGCGTTCCCGACCAGCCTGCTCGACGCGATGGCGCGCAACGACATCCTGCAGATCCTGGTGTTCTCGGTCTTTCTCGGCGTCGCGCTGAGCGCGCTGAAGCACGACAAGCGGGTCGGCGTCGTGATCCAGTCGATCGACGGGATGGTGCCGGTGATGCTGCGCCTGACGAACTACGTGATGCGCGCGGCGCCGCTCGGCGTATTCGGTGCGATCGCGTCGTCGGTCACGCTGCGCGGGCTCGACGTGATCTACACGTATGGCAGGCTGATCGGCGCGTTCTATCTCGGCCTGCTCGTGCTCTGGGCGATTCTGGTCGGCGTGGGCTACGTGTTTCTCGGGCGGCGCGTCGGGAGCCTGCTGAAGGCCATGCGCGAACCCGCGCTGATCGCGTTCTCGACCGCGAGCAGCGAGGCCGCCTATCCGCGCCTGGCCGAGCAGCTCGAGAAGTTCGGCGTCGACAAGAAGGTCGTGGGCTTCACGCTGCCGCTGGGTTACGCGTTCAACCTCGACGGTTCGATGATGTATCAGGCGTTCGCCGCGATCTTCATCGCACAGGCGTTCGGCGTGCACATGCCGCTGTCGCAGCAGGTCTTCATGCTGCTGGTGCTGATGTTGAGCAGCAAGGGCATGGCAGGCGTGCCGCGCGGCTCGGTGGTGGTGGTCGCGGCGGTTGCGCCGATGTTCCATCTGCCGGCGGCCGGCGTCGCGATGGTCCTGGCGATCGACCAGATTCTCGACATGGGCCGCACGATGACGAACGTGATCGGCAACAGCGTGGCGACCGCGGTGATCGCGAAATGGGAAAGCCGGCGTGCCGCGAAGCCGCAAGACGCCGCATTCGACCAGCCGGAGCTGAACGCATGATGCGTACGGATAGCGTGAATGCCCGGCAGAAATTCGGTGTGGTCGGCGGTCTCGGGCCGCTGGGGAGCGCCGACGTGTTCTTCAAGATGGTGAAGGCGACGCCTGCGTCGTCCGACGAGGAACACGTCGAGATGGTCTTCGAGCAATATCCGTTCAAGGGTTCGGGGTCGGGCAGTGCGGTGACCGTCGAACGCAAGCTGTACGTCTTCGACATGATCCGGGCGTTCGAGAAGCGTGGCGTGACGACCGTCGTGCTGCCGTGTTTCCTGAGCCATACGTTCATCGACGAGCTGAAGGCGAATACGCGCCTGCCGATCGTGGATATCGTCGAAGCCGTTCGCAACCACGTGCGGCGCAGGTACCCCGACGCGACGCGCATCGGCGTGCTGGCTTCGGACTACGTACGGGGCAAGCGACTCTTCGAAGCGTATTTCCCGGCACCGCAATTCGAAGTCGTTTATCCGCGGGCACACGAGGGCATCGACCTCGTAACGGAGGCCATCTACGGCTCCGACGGCATCAAGCGCGGCAATCTTCGCGGCCGGCCGGTCGCGTTGTTGCGCCGCGCATGCGAGGACCTGGCCGATCAGGGCGTGCAGGTCATCGTGCCGGGGCTGACCGAGATCGCGCTGGTCGCGGACGAGATCGGCCCGCAACGCGTGCCGCTCGTGGATTCGAATCTGGCTTACGCGCAGTATGCGGTGACCGGGCAGCCGGGCTCGCGTGCGGCGACGTTCAAGATCGGCGTGGTCGGCGGCGTGGGTCCGGCCGCGACGGTCGATTTCCTGGACAAGATCGTGCGCAACACGCCGGCGTCGCGCGATCAGGACCATATCAAGCTGCTGGTCGAACAGAATCCGCAGATTCCCGACCGAACCGAGAATCTGGTGGGCGCCGGTGCGGATCCGACGATCTCGCTGTACGCGACCTGCAAGAAGCTCGAGGACGGCGATGCCGACGTTATCGCGATCCCGTGCAACACCGCGCATGCGTTCGTCGAGCGGATCCAGCCTTACCTCGGCATTCCGATCGTCAACATGCTGACCGTCACGGTCGCCCACCTGCGCGATACCTATCCGGCGCTGCGGGAGGTCGGCGTGCTGGCGACGTCGGGCACGATCGAAAGTGGGGTCTACCGGAAGGTGCTGGAATCGCAAGGACTCCGGCAAGTGGCGCCGGAGCCAGCGTTGCAGGCACGCGTGATGGAAGCGATCTACGGGAAGCAGGGCGTCAAGGCCGGCTTCACGACCGGACAGTGCGAGGAAGATATCGGCGCTGCCATCGAGGGATTGATTGCCGAGGGCGTGAGCGTGATCGTGCTCGGCTGTACCGAACTGCCGATCCTGCTGCCGGGTGGCGAATATGTCGCGCGGGACGGGAGCCGGGCGACGCTCGTCGATCCGACCGACGTACTCGCCCGGCAGTGCATTGCCTATGCGATTGCGGCGGCCGGCTGATTGAGGGCCTGCTTGGGGCGAGCGTCGATGACGTGGTCGAGGCGCCGTTCATGCGCCTCGGCACGAGGTCAGGTTCTTCCCGCGTCGCCGGCGCCCGGTCCGACCGCGCGCGTGATGAACGGGTATCCCGATGCGGGCACCGCAGCGTAATCCTTGTACGAGGAAAAGGCGTAGTTCAGTAACTGCGCCGCGCCAGATATTCGTGCAGCCGCAGTGGGCGCACCGAGGACCACCGCGAACACGCGGCGCTTCATCGCCGGGGCTTGCTGCGGCCGGCTCGCGGTCGCGACGATGCAATATCCGGCGGCCGCGGTGTGTCCCGTCTTCAGGCCGTCCACGGATGGATCCATACCCAGCAGCCAGTTCTTGTTGCGCTTCTCGAATTTTCCGTAGGAGAAGTGCTGTTCGGACGAGTATCCGTAGTATTCCGGGAAGTCCCGGGTGACACGGAGTGCCAGCGTGGACAGATCGCGAGCGGTCGAGTGGTTGCCCGGCGTCGTGATGCCCGATGGCGTCGTAAAACGCGTGTGCTGCATGCCGATCTGCCGCGCGGTGTCGTTCATCAACTGCTCGAAGCCGGACAGCGAGCCGCCGACCCGCTCGGCCAGAACCAGCGCCGCATCGTTCGCCGACGCGACGATCAGTCCCTGGACCAGGTTTCGGACCGTGACGCGGTGCCCGGGGACCAGATACATCCGGGCTTCGTCGTTGCCGACTTCTGCCACGTCGGACGCGCGGACCGTCACCTTCTCGTCCCAGCCAAGTGTTCCGTTGCGCAATGCACGGAGGACGACGTACGCGGTCATGAGCTTGGTGAGCGAGGCGGGCTGACGCTCCGCGTCCGCGTTGTGCTCGGCCAGGATCTGCCCGGATTCGCCGTCGACGACGAGCCATGACGCGGCTTGAATGTGCGGTGGTGCGGGCGCGGCCTCGGCTGCTGCTGCTGTCAAACAGGTGGTAATGCCGGCCAGCAGGAGGGATAAGCGGAAGAGGGAATGGAATCGTTGGGGCGTATGCCGCATAGCCTGCGTGGGGATGTGAGTCGTGACGGAAAGAGCGGGAAGCGTCTGGCGCGACGTAGCGCGACAGGATTCGCGGACGCCGATCATAAGCGATGACGCGGCGCGCGTGATGCCGCGTCGGCATTGCACGATGCGTGCACGGAATACCAGCTCGAATGTGCGGGCGCGGGCTGTTGCGACGCGCACCCGCCGAGTGTCGTTCAGCGTGCGCTGTCGATGATCGAACCGCCGTCCGGCGTGAGGCTGTAGCCCGTCAGGAACCGGGCGTCCTTGCTGGCGAGGAACAGGACGACGGGCGCGATGTCGTCGTCGGGTTCGCCGAAGCGACCCAGCGGGTTGGCCGGCGGCGGCACGTTGGCGTTCTCGCCCCACGTTTGCGCCAACGGCAGCACGTTGTTGACCGTGATCCGGTCGGCGGCCCATTCGCGCGCGGCGGTTCTCGTCAGCGCGCGCACCGCTTCCTTCGCCATGTTGTACGGTCCGTAGCCCGCGAGACCCATGACGCCGGCCATCGAGCCGAAGTTGATCACGCGGCCTTCGCCGCTCGCTTTCAGGTGCGGGTAGGCCGCCTGCATCATCCTCAGGTACGCGATGGGCCCGAGATCGAAGTTGCGTTGCAGCTTCTCCACCGACAAATCGGCGATCGACGAAAACGGCGCGGACGGATCGAACGCATTGTTCACGAGGATGTCGATGCCGCCGCAGGTCGTGGCAACCTTGTTGACGGCAGCGTTGATCTGGTCGGCGTTGCCGAGATCGCAAGGGATGCCGAGCGCGTGGCCGCCGGCGGCCTCGATGTCGGCGACGACCGCATCGACGTTGGCCGGCGTGAGCGACACGACCGCTACCGTTGCGCCTTCGGCGGCGAACCGTTTCGCGGTGGCGCGTCCGATTCCCCGGCCGGCGCCCGTGACGATGGCAATTTTCCCGCTGAGTCGGGCCATGGTGTTCTCCTTCAGGTGATGATTGCGTGACCCACTGTCGCGGCGATGCCATACGGTGACGGGATGTCGCGCGCTGCGTTCTGCGTGGTGAATGAAACGACGAGACAGACGAAGGCGACCGCTGCCGGCAGTGCGTCGCGTGGCTTGCGAACACCGATGTGCGCCAGTCCGGAAAGCAGCAGGTGATAGAAGACGCCCGCGTACGCGAGATCGCTGAGTGGTACGCCGACACGGGTCAGGATGGCCGCTACGGCGCCGACCTTCGCGACGGTCAGGAGCGGCACGAGATACGCGGGATAGCCGAATCCGACGAGGATTTTGCGGACCCGGTCCCGCTTGACGATGTAGAGCGTCGCGGACGTGAGATAGAGCAGCGACAGCAATGCGGTGCTGATCCAGTATGCGATATTTTCAGCCATTTGTTGCGGGTTCCTGAGTTTCGTCGCTATCGACTTGGCACAAGAATGTCGTCTAAGATGAAAGCCCGCAAGTAGGATGATTTTCTGTCTGCCGGTATGGAAAAGATGACTAACGACGCCGACGAAGTGAACATGCACGACGAAATGCGGCGCGCATTCGCACTGCTTTCCGGAAAGTGGAAGCTGGAGATCATGTGGTTGCTCAACCAGCGCATCTATCGATTCGGTGAACTACGAAAATCGATTCCCGGAATCACGCAGCACATGCTGACGGCGCAGTTGCGCGAGCTGGAAGCGGACGGCTTGATTACCCGCACGGTGTTCGCGGAAGTGCCGCCGCGCGTCGAATACGAAATCACCGAAAAGGCGCGCGGTCTCGGGCCGACGATGGAGGCGCTGACGGCGTGGTGGAACGAGTACGGGCGCACCGTACCGGTCAAGCCGCCGGGGCGTGGACGCAAGACCAGTCCCGCCAAGGCGAAGCCGGGGTGATCCGGCGCGTTTGCCGGCATTCGCGGAGCACGCCGGCACAACCGCAAGAATCCTGATCTCGCCGGTACGCTCATCGGGCTCGCTTCTGTTGCTACCGGGCAGCGCAACGGTCGGAGCAAGTGCCATCGTGACAGGCATGATCCCGCAAAAACCTTCGCATCACTCGCGCCTCGTCGAGTTGCTCACTTTGATTCCCGGAGCATGTGAATGACGATCGCATGCCAACGCCTTGATCTGCTACGTCACGTTCGTTTCCCGGCGACGCAAGTCAGTGATGGAGAAGCGGGAACGTAACGAGTCCAATGACGGCGGCCGCGATCACGATCACCGGTTCCTGCAACTTCCTGAAACGCCACAGCAGCAGTACCGTTGCGACGGCGAGCAGTGCAGTCGGGATGTCGACGATCGATCGCTTCGCGATGACGAGGACGGAGCCCGTGATCGCACCGACTGCTGCGGCCGTGATTCCGTCCACGAACGCCTTGACGCCCGGCAGGTGTCCGTATTTCTTCACGTAAGGCGCCGGAATGACCGTGAACAGATAGCAGGGCAGGAACGTGCCGAGCGCCGCGACGCACGCACCGGGAAAACCCGCCACGAGATACCCGATGAAGCCGACGGTGATCACGACGGGACCCGGCGTGATCATCGCGACCGCGACCGCGTCGACGAATTGCTTGTCGTTCAGCCAGTGATGTTCGGTGACGACGCCGCCGTAGAGGAATGGCACGATCGCGAGCCCGGAGCCGAACACGAACGCGCCTGCCTTCATGAAGAACGTGCCGATCTGGACGAGTTGCGGCAAATCGATTCCGCTCAGCAGCCCGCTGGCTGCCGGCAGATGGGCGGCAGCGACTGCATTCAGCCCGCCTTTGTGCAGCCACTTGGGTGGCGCACGCCACAACCAGCCGATCAGGCCGGCGACGATGAACAGCCACGCGATTTCCGATTCCGTGATGAAGGTCACGGCGGCGAGCGTCAGGAAGATTGCCCACAAGAGCCTGTCGTGACCGACGGTTTTCGTCGTGAGCTTGTACGCGCTCATCGCGATGATGCCAACGACCGCGGCGCCGACGCCGTAGAAGACGGCCTGCATCCACGACAGCCCGCCGAAATGCGCGTACGCGAACCCGAGTGCGAGCACCATCAGGAACGACGGCAGCACGAATGCGAAGCCCACCAGCGTCGCGCCCAGGATGCGGTAGTGGACGAAGCCGAGATAGATCGCGAGCTGGGCTGCCATCGGCCCCGGGGCAAGCTGGGCCAGCGTGAGCCCTTCCTTGTAGTCGGCTTCCGTGATCCAGCCGCGACGCTCGACCAGGTCGCGACGCATGTAGCCTGCCAACGCCACCGGTCCGCCGAAACCGAATGTGCCGAGACGCAGCATGTAGGCGACCAGCTCGCCAAGCGAATAGGTCGGTTCGGTCGTGGCGATGGCAGTGGTCATGATCTGGCAGCGGTTTCGTTCTTGCTGTTCGATGTGAAGTACACGTACAGGGAGTCGAGTACGGCGCCCATCTGCTCGAGCAACTGATCGTCGTTCTCGGTCCGCTGGCGCGTGCCGGCCATCACGGCCTCGAAGCCGACCGCTTCAGGCGCGGCAGGGCCGCCCACGTCGAGCGCGTGCACGATCTCGCCGAGCTGCATCAGCGCCGCGTCCGTGTCGAGCCCGAAGCTGGCGAGCAATACCTCGAACGTCACGCGTTCGCCTGCGTGCGTGAACGTCGCACCGTCGAAATCGAAGCCGAGCGCGTCAACCGGACAATCCGCCGGCGACGCAAGCCAGATGAAGCGGGCATGCGCGTCGATGAAGCGGCGGATCAGCCACGCGCTGGCGACGCGATCGACCCACATGCGTTGCCGGGTCGCCCAGGTTCGACCTTGGTATTCGGCGATCGCCAGCGGACGGACAAGGCGGTCCGCGGCGTGCGGCTCGCCCGGCGACAGCACGGTGTCGACCAGCGCGACGAAATCCTGCAGCGCGACTTCGGCGCGGGTTACCGAATCGCGCGGGAAATAGTCGATCGCCCGGATGGCGTCGAAATCCTTGCGCAAGCGACGCAGCAGGCGGGTGAGCTCCGTGGGGGACTGCCGGGCAAGTGTCTTGCGCGCGTCGGTGAGCGCTCGCGTGAAGGTCGCGTAGTCGTCGTCGCGGTCGAACAGCGCGCGGAATTCCTGTTCCTGTGACGCGTCGAGACTGGGCGCGCGCAGCAGGTAGGCCGTGCCGCCGCTCTCGGCGATCGCGTCCGCGAGCTCGCGCAGGGTCTCCTCATGCGCTTCGGTGTACGGCAGCAGGTAGATGCCGTCGCGGAGCACCGCGCAACCCTTTGATTTGAGCGCGCGCCAGAACCGCATGCGGGCCGTCGCGTTTTCGGTTGGAAGGGTCAGAACAAGAAGTGACCAGGTCGAGATAGTGTCCATGTAGCGGATGCTACCCATGCGTTACAACATCTACAAGTTAACTTTTCGGGTGATGCATGCGGTGGTCCTGCACCCGTCATCCCCAGGCGACGCGTAACAGCCCTCGGGGGGATTCGAATGGTTGGCGGGGCGCGCCCCACGCCGCAGCGAACCGGCATGCCGCGGGTCGTCTTTCAGGACGGATCCGTCGCGCAAGCGAAACGTCGGGAAGGGGGAATCGGGATAGGGTCATCCGTCGGCGTGACGCAGCAGAGGTGCCGCACGACGGACGAACTGAAGAGGCGTCGAGGTTGACAACGCACACGCCGCGCGACGTGGCGAAGTCTGCTATTCCGATCGTACGGCGTCGGTATCCGGCGCCGTGCGATCGGCCAGGCGATTCACGGCGTCACGACAAGCACGGTATGCATACCGGCAGCATAGTGTCCCGGCTTGTTGCAGATCAGCGCGTAGCGTCCGGGCATGAGCTTGAATGACGCGCGTTTGCTCTTGCCCGGTGCGATGTCTTCGACTTCGCCGATCTTTTTCAACTTGTGCTCCAGCACCTGGCCTTTGCGGACAGGTAGTGCGTCATCCGCGAGATCGGTCCTGAGCAGGACGAGTTCGTGTTCCATGTTGTTGCTCGCGGCGTTCTTGACATCAAGCGTGACGCGGCCCGCTTTCACGTTGTGTGGCTCGAGCTGGATCGAGTTCGACAGCAGCGTCGCGTTGACGGTTTGCTCTGCCCGGCTTGCAGGCGAGGTCATGCCGAGCGCAGTCACGCCGGCGAGGATGGCGATTCTGTAAATGGCGTCCATGACAGCTCCCTTTGCAACGAAACACCGCACCTGCCAAGCGTCCGGCGACTTCCGCATTCGATACGCCGCGCACGCAGATACCCCTGCCAGTGCGACGGCATGAACGCTTGCTTGGGGCGGTACGTGCTGTAAACGTGCACGGCGACGCGTTTATTCCTGGGGTCGGCCAGCGCTTCTCGCGCGGGTCGTTCGTGCAAAGCAGGAGCGTCGCCGGCAGATCGTGCACGCCGGCTTGCGCTGCGCGGTCTCTGCGGCAATGGTGTTCGTCGGCTGCCGATCCGGTCTCTCGGCGCCATCCTTGCGATATCCCTTCGGATACCCCTCCTCCCTATATGGAATCGGGAATTGAAATATACTCCCCCCCGCTATATGAAGGAGCCATCATGAGTCACACCGTCAAGGAAAAGCAGAAGCTGCTGAATCGCGTTCGCCGCATCAAGGGGCAGGTCGAAGCCATCGAACGCGCGCTGGAAGAAGAGCGCGGCTGCAACGAAATCCTGCAGCGCATCACGAGCAGCCGCGGCGCGATGAACGGACTGCTCGCGGTCGTGCTCGAGGATCACATTCGCAGCCATCTCGTCGATGCCGAAGGGCACGAAGACGAAGGCAGTGCGACCGAGCAACTGATCGAAGTCGTTCACAGCTATTTCAAGTAATCAGGTGCGGAAATGAGTGAATTCAAGGATGCCGCTTTCGGTGCGGGGCACGATCACATTTTTCTGGGTGCGGCGCACGAGGAGAACGAGCGCAGGACCTGGATGGTGATCGGGCTGTGCGCGGCGATGATGGTGGCCGAGATTGTCGGTGGCTCGATCTTCGGCTCGCTGGCGCTCATCGCGGACGGGCTGCACATGTCGACGCACGCGGGCGCAATGCTGATTGCCGCGCTGGCGTACACCTATGCGCGCAAGCATGCGAGCGACCCGCGCTTCGTATTCGGCACGGGCAAACTCGGCGACCTGGCGGGCTTCACGAGCGCAATCGTGCTCGCGATGATTGCGCTGCTGATCGGGTATGAGGCGGTCGCGCGCTTGCTCGCCCCGGTGCCGATTCATTTCGGCGAGGCGATTCCGATTGCGGTGGCCGGCTTGCTCGTCAACATCGCGAGCGTCTGGCTGCTGAGCGGCGATCACCATGGCCATAGCCACGGGCATGGTCACGGCCATCATCACGGGCATGCTCATGGCGGCCACGACGATCATGCGCACGAAGAGGAAGTGCACAAGATCTTCGATCGGCAGGGCGTATTCCTCGTGTCGGTGTTCGAGGATGGCGTCCCGCCCGTGTTCCGTGTGGCGCCTGCCACGAGCGATACGAAGCTCGACGATGCGAGGGCCGTGTCGGTGACGACGATCCGTCCGGACGGTACGCGGCAAGCATTCGCGATGGAAAACCGGGGCGGTTATCTGGAGTCGGTCGACGAGATCCCTGAACCTCACGAATTCAAGGCCATCGTTCGGTTGAACGACCACGAGCATGAACTCGGGTTCGAAGAACATGATCACGGAGCGTCCGCCTCGGCAACACGCGATCACAATATCCGCTCCGCCTACATTCACGTGATTGCCGATGCGGCAGTCTCAGTCCTGACGATCATCGGCCTGCTGCTCGCGCGTGCGTTCGGGTGGGTCTGGATGGATCCGGTCGCAGGCATTATCGGCGCGCTGGTGATTGCGAACTGGTCGTACGGCCTGATGCGCGACACGGGCGGCATTCTGCTCGACATGAATCCGGATCGCCGGCTGGCGGACAACGTGCGCACCGCGATCGAAGGCAGCGGCGACAGGATCAACGATCTGCACGTCTGGCGCCTCGGGCCGGGGCACATGAGCGCGGTCGTCTCCGTCTCGACCGACGACACGGCACGGGATTCGCGCTTCTATCACGGCCTGCTGCAGCGCTTCAAGGATCTCTCGCACGTGACCGTCGAGGTCGTGCCCGCCGCGAGGGGGCACTGACGATGGCGGTCAAATCGCCTTGCGTCGAAGTGTGCACGTTCGACGGCAGGACCGGCTACTGCGTGGCCTGCCTGCGCACGCGGGACGAAGCCCGTGGGTGGAAGAAGATGACGGACCATCGGCGTCACCAGATCGTGAACGACCGGGCCCGGCGGGAGGCAAAGCTGACTCGCGAGCCCGTCGGCTGACCGGCGTTCATCGGAGGCGTGGCTGCGCGCCGGGCATGTTTGGGGAGGGCGCGGCGTGTCGTGGCCGGTGCCGCTGATTCCGCTGATTCTTCTGTCGGCCGAGACCTGATCGGTCAGCCGACGTCAGGGAAAATTTCTGGCGACGCCGGCGTCGTAATGGGCGACGGGCCCCGGTTGAATTTGCCCGGCTCGGTGCCGGCCTGCATCGGACTGGACGGCGGCGACCGATAGCGGAATCCGGCCGATCCGTGATTTCGTGATGCCCGCAACGCGCCATGCCGTTCCGGTGAGCGCCACGCCATTCCTTCCGGCATGCATCTCGACCCCTCGCCAGCCGCCTGCCCATGACGCCCCCAGGGTCGTCATGGAAAACTGTATGAATATACAGTATAGTGTCCGTCGAAATCGAGCCGCACAGGTGCAACCCATGCAATCCTTGCGGCACGTGCGCCGCGCCTGCGGGCATCCGCCGCAGCGTTCCGGCACCGTGAACTCTGGTTAACTCATTCAGACGGGCAGGCAAATTGTCATCCAGCAATCTGATCCGCATTCGCGGAGCACGTCAGCACAACCTCAAGAATCTTGATCTCGACCTGCGCACCGGCGAGATGACGGTCGTCACCGGCCCGTCGGGCTCCGGCAAGTCGAGCCTCGTGTTCGACACGCTGTACGCGGAAGGCCAGCGGCGCTACGTCGAAACCTTCAGCGCGTACGCACGCCAGTTCCTCGACCGGATGGACCGGCCGCAGGTCGAGCGCGTCGACGGCGTGCCGCCCGCGATCGCGATCGACCAGACCAACCCGGTCCGCAGTTCGCGCTCGACGGTCGGCACGATGACCGAGCTGAACGATCACCTGAAGCTGCTGTACGCGCGCGCGGCCGAGCTGTTCGACCGCAAGACCGCGCGGCAGGTGCGGCACGATACGCCGGAGACGATCTACGCGGATCTCGTCGCGCGCACGCAGGCGGACGATCCGCGCGTCGTCGTCACGTTCCCGGTCGAATTGCCGGAAACGGTGTCCGACGAAGAAATCGCGCAGTGGCTGTCCGCGAGCGGCTACACGCGCGTGCAGGCGCAGCGCGAGGTCGCGTCGCCCACCGGGCCGCGCAAGGTGCTCGACGTGGTGGCCGACCGCTTCCGCGTGCAGCAGGCCGACAAGGTGCGCGTCGTCGAGGCGATCGAGGCGTCGCTGAAGCGCGGCGGCGGGCGCGTAAACGTGTACGTGCTCGCGCCTGAGCCGGAGAACGCAGTCGCCGTGGCCGCCGAGCCGCAGGTGTGGCGCTTTTCCACCGGGCTGCATGATCCCGACAGCGATTTGCGCTACGCGGAGCCGCAGGCCGCGATGTTCTCGTTCAACTCGGCGTACGGCGCGTGCGAAACCTGCCGCGGCTTTGGCCGCGTGATCGGCGTCGACCTCGGCCTCGTGATCCCCGACGCGCGCAAGACGCTGCGCGGCGGCGCGATCAAGCCGATGCAGACGCCCGCGTGGAAGGAGTGCCAGGACGACCTGATGCGTTACGCGGCGAAGGCCGGCATCCCGCGCGACACGCCGTGGGCCGAGCTGTCGGACGCCGAGCGTGACTGGGTCGTCAACGGTTCGCCCGACTGGAACGGCAAGTGGCAGAGCCACTGGTACGGCGTGAAGCGCTTCTTCGGCTATCTCGAGTCGAAAGCGTACAAGATGCATATCCGCGTGCTGCTGTCGAAATACCGCAGCTACACGCCGTGCGACGTGTGCGGCGGTGCGCGCCTGAAGACGGAGTCGCTGCAATGGCGCCTCGGCTCGAAGGAAAACGCCGACGGCGTGCTCGCGCCGGCCGGCCGCTTCATGCCGCGCGGCGTCGACTGGAGCCGCGCGCAGCTCGAAGCGCTGCCGGGCCTGACCGTGCACGACCTGATGCTGTTGCCGATCGAGCGCATCCGCCGCTTCTTCGATGAAATCGCCCTGCCGAGCGCGCTGCTCGACGATGCGCTGAAGCTGCTGCTCGCCGAGGTGCGCACGCGCCTGAAATACCTGTGCGACGTGGGGCTCGGCTACCTGACGCTCGACCGGCAGAGCCGCACGCTGTCGGGCGGCGAGGTGCAGCGGATCAACCTGACGACGGCGCTCGGCACGTCGCTCACGAAAACCCTGTTCGTGCTCGACGAACCGAGCATCGGGCTGCATCCGCGCGATCTCACGCGGATCGTCGAGGCGATGCAGCGGCTGCGCGACGCGGGCAATACGCTGGTCGTGGTCGAACACGATCCGTCGGTGATGCTCGCGGCCGACCGGCTGATCGACATGGGGCCCGGCCCGGGCGAGCGCGGCGGCACGATCGTCTACGACGGCACGCCGGGCGATATCCGCTCCGCGCGCACGCTGACGGGCGAGTATCTCGGCGGCCGCAAGCATGTCGCGCACGCGTCGAACTGGGCGTGTCGCGTGGTCGATGCGAACACGCCGCGCATCGTGCTCGAGGGTGCGAGCGAACACAACCTGCGCGACGTGACGGTCGAGATTCCGCTGCAGCGGCTCGTCTGCGTGACGGGCGTGTCGGGGTCCGGCAAATCCACGCTGCTGCAGGACGTACTCTATCCGGCGATGGCGCGGCACCACGGCAAGGCGACCGAGTCGCCGGGCGCGTACCGCAATCTCACGGGCGCCGATCAGGTGGGCGACGTCGTGTTCGTCGACCAGTCGCCGATCGGCAAGACCACGCGTTCGAACCCGGCGAGCTACGTCGGCGCGTTCGACGAAATCCGCAAGCTGTTCGCGAAGGCGCCGCTCGCGCTGCAACGCGGCTACGGCGCCGGCACGTTCAGCTTCAACTCGGGCGACGGCCGTTGTCCGACCTGCGGCGGCTCGGGCTTCGAGCACATTGAGATGCAGTTCCTGAGCGACGTCTACCTGCGCTGTCCGGACTGCGACGGCAGCCGCTACCGCGCCGAGATTCTCGAAGTGCGCATCGAGCGCAACGGCCGTGCGCTGAGTATCGCCGACGTGCTCGATCTCACCGTCAGCGAAGCGGCCGCGTTCTTCGCGATCGACGCGGAGGTGCTGCGCGTGCTGCAGCCGATCGTCGACGTCGGCCTCGAATACGTGAAGCTCGGCCAGCCGGTGCCGACGCTGTCGGGCGGCGAAGCGCAGCGGCTGAAGCTGGCCGGCTTCCTCGCCGAATCGGCGGCGGCCGCCAACGGGCGCCGGGTCGCGACGGAAGAGGCGCGCATCGCGCGGGCGAAGCTGTTCATGTTCGACGAGCCGACCACCGGGCTGCACTTCGACGACATCGCGAAGCTGATGCAGGCCTTCGGCAAGCTGCTCGCGGCAGGCCATTCGCTGATCGTGATCGAGCACAACCTTGACGTGATCCGCGCGGCGGACTGGCTGATCGACCTCGGCCCGGAAGGCGGCGACGGCGGCGGCCTCGTGCTGTGCGCGGGCACGCCCGACGACGTGAAGGCCTGCGCCGAATCGCATACGGGCGTGGCGCTGCTGCAATACGACCGCGCGATGGATGCCGAACTGGCGCTCGCCGACGAAGGCAAGCCGCTGCAGGCCGTGCTGAACGCGGCGCGCGAGCGGCGTGCGATCGAAGGCGAAGACGTCGTGCGGATCGTCAACGCGCGCGAGCACAACCTGAAGGCGCTCGACGTCGACATCCCGCACGGCAAGTTCAACGTGATCACCGGCGTGTCGGGCTCGGGCAAGTCGACGCTCGCGTTCGACATCCTGTTCCACGAAGGCCAGCGCCGTTACCTCGAATCGCTGAACGCGTATGCGCGCTCGATCGTGCAGCCGGCCGGCCGCCCCGAAGTCGATGCGGTGTACGGCATTCCGCCGACCGTCGCGATCGAGCAGCGGCTGTCGCGCGGCGGGCGCAAGAGTACGGTCGCGACCACGTCCGAGGTCTGGCACTTCCTGCGGTTGCTTTACGTGAAGCTCGGCCTGCAGCATTGCATCCACGACGGCACGCCGGTCACGTCGCAGTCCGTCGAATCGATCGCCGCGCAGTTGCTGCGCGATCATCGCGGCGAGCACGTCGGGCTGCTCGCGCCGCTCGTCGTCAACCGCAAGGGTGTGTATACCGATCTCGCGAAGTGGGCGAAGGCGCGCGGCAGCACGCATCTGCGCGTCGACGGCGAGTTCGTGCCGGTCGATCCGTGGCCGAAGCTCGACCGCTTCCGCGAGCACACGATCGAGCTGCCGGTGGCCGATATCGTCGTGTCGCCGGACAACGAGGCCGAACTGCGGCGCGTGCTCGACGAGACACTGGAACTCGGCAAGGGCGTGATGCATCTGCTCGCACCGCTCGACGGGCTGCACCATGCGATGCAGAACGAGCATTCGACCGCGCGCGTCGGCTCGGTCAAGGTGCTGTCGGTCAAGCGCGCGTGCCCGGTGTGCGGCACGAGCTACCCGGAGCTGGACCCGCGGATGTTCTCGTACAACAGCAAGCACGGCTGGTGCACGACCTGCGTCGGCACCGGCGTCACGCTCACGCGCGAACAGCGCGCGGCGTACGACGACACGGTGCTCGCCGGCGACGATCGCGGCCGCGAGCAGACGCTGCCTTCCGACGAGCAGGAACCGGAAGGCGTCGGCAACGAGCCGTGCCCGGATTGCAGCGGCACGCGGCTGAACCCGTCCGCACGTGCGGTCACGTTCGACGCGCATCCGATCGTCGAGGTCGCGCAGTGGACGGTGTCCGACACGCGCCGCTGGATCGACGGACTGGAGCTGACGGGCCGCGACGCGCAGATAGCGCGCGACATCGTCAGCGAGATCGGCAGCCGCCTCGCGTTTCTCGAGGAAGTCGGGCTCGGCTACCTGAGCCTCGATCGCGCGGCGCCGAGCCTGTCGGGCGGCGAAGCGCAGCGCATCCGGCTCGCCGCGCAGCTCGGCAGCAACCTGCAAGGTGTCTGCTACGTGCTCGACGAACCGACGATCGGCCTGCATCCGCGCGACAACCAGATCCTGCTGGACGCGCTGCGCAAGCTCGGCGACAAGGGCAATACGCTCGTCGTCGTCGAGCATGACGAGGACACGATCCGCCGCGCCGATCACATCATCGACGTCGGCCCGGGCGCCGGCAAGCGCGGCGGCACGCTGGTCGCGCAGGGCGCGGTCGCGGATCTGGCCGCGCAGTCCGATTCGGTCACGGGGCGCTTGCTTGCACAGCCGATGACGCACCCGCTGCAGCCGCGCCGCAGCGTAAGCTTGCCGGGCAAGAAGGGCGGCGCCGCGGTGCCGGAAGCCTGGCTGACCGTGCATGGCGCACGGCTGCACAACCTGCGCGACGTCACGGTGGGCATTCCGCTCGCGCGGCTCGTCGCGGTGACGGGCGTGAGCGGCTCGGGCAAGTCGACGCTCGCGCGCGACGTGCTGATGACGAACCTGCTCGACGCGGTCGGCCGCTCGGTGCTGTCGTCGCCGGCCACGCGGCGCGCACGCAAGGCCGCGCAGCAGGATGCGCCGGCCACCAACCGCCGTTCGAGCGTGCTGGCGCGCACCGCACCGCGGCCGTCACTGAACGTCACGCATGCGTGGCAGGGCTGCGAGTCGCTGAGCGGCTGGGAGCAGATCGATCGCGTGCTGGAAGTCGACCAGACGCCGATCGGCAAGACACCGCGTTCGTGCCCGGCCACCTATATCGGCGTGTGGGACACGATCCGCAAGCTGTTCGCCGACACGCTGGAAGCGCGCGCGCGCGGTTACACGGCGTCGCGTTTCTCGTTCAATACCGGCGACGGGCGCTGCCCCGCCTGCGAAGGGCAAGGCGTGCGCACGATCGGGATGAGCTTCCTGCCCGACGTGAAGGTGCCGTGTGACGTGTGTCACGGGCAGCGCTTCAACCCGGAGACGCTCGCCGTCACGTGGCGCGGCCGGAACATCGGCGACGTGCTGACGATGGAGATCGACGAGGCGGTGGAGTTCTTCGCGCCGATCTCGAACATCGCGCATCCGCTGCAGTTGATGAAGGATGTCGGCCTCGGCTACCTGACGCTCGGCCAGCCGTCGCCGACGCTGTCGGGCGGCGAGGCGCAGCGCATCAAGCTCGTCACCGAGCTGACGAAGGTGCGCGACGACATCACGCGGCGCGGCCAGAAGGCGCCGCACACGCTGTACGTGCTCGACGAACCGACGGTCGGCCTGCACATGGCGGACGTCGCGAAGCTGATTCGCGTGCTGCACCGGCTCGTCGATGCGGGGCACAGCGTCGTCGTGATCGAGCATGACCTCGACGTGATCGCGGAAGCCGACTGGATCATCGATCTCGGGCCGGAAGGCGGCGTGGGCGGCGGCACGATCGTCGCGGCGGCGCCGCCGGAAGCGCTCGTGCAGGTGAGCGCCAGCCACACCGGGCAGGCGCTCAAGCCGGTGCTGGCGCGAACGGGTACGGACGAGGGGGAAGCCGAACGTGAGGGAGAAGCGCGGGTAGGTTGAGCGTGACGCTTCGTATCGACGGCCCCGGTGCCGGGTGATGCCCCCACAGCTAGCAGAAAGTGGCTGAGGGGAGCACCGCGATCCGGCCCATGCACCCCTCGTTGAGGGGTGTTTTCTTTTGGGGTGACTCTCGACGCCAGATGCAGCCGCCGTGATCGCGGGGCATGCGAGCCGACTCAGGCCGGCAGATCGACACGACGACCGCCCTGGCCGGCATCCCACGCCTTCATCCAGCGTTCGCGCCACGCTCCTCCGCCAGCAAGCGGCGATAGTGCGGCAGCGACGTGAACAGCAACCACGTAGCCAGCGCCGCTGCCAGCGTGCAGACGATGCCGATCGAATCGCCGACCATCTTCGGGTTGCCGAACACGCGGTCGGTGACGAGCGCAATCAACGTCGGGCCAAGCCCGAAGCCGATCAGCTGCGCGAAGAACGAGTAGAGCGCCCCGACGAGGCCGCGCATGCGGCTGGGTGCGACGAGTTGCAGCGACGCGGCCATGCACGCGGTCGGCAGCGTGAAGAAAAAGACGGTGACGGCGGCCGCGGCCAGCGTGCCGATCGCGCCCGGCGCAAACGGAATGCTCGCGCAGCTGAGCAGCATCGGAATCATCGCGAACGCGGCGGTGCGCAGCGACGCATCTTCGTAGCCGCGTCGCTCGAACCAGCGCACGACCCACGGCCCGGACAGCGCGCCGGCCACCCCGCAGCAGACCACCAGCGCGCCGAAGCGGAAGCCGACCAGCGCGGCCGGCATCCCGTGCGCACGGATCAGATAGGTCGGCAGCCACGCGGGCATGCCGAGCACGACGATCGCGAGCGTGCCGACACCGAACAGGATCCGTGCGTAGAACCCGCGCCGCGCCCACAGAAACGCGACCGAATCGCGGGTCGAGTACTGCCGCTCGTCCGCGCTGCCGCTGCTGACCTTGCTGCGCACAGGTTCGCGCACCGTCAGCCACACCAGCAACGCGAACAGGATGCCCGGCAGCCCGATCAGCACGAACGCGAGCTGCCAGGTCTCGAAGCCGGCGAGCATCGGGAATTGCTGATGAACGTCGCGTGCGAACGAGATGACGAGGCCGCCGGCGACGAGCGAAAGGCCGCCGCCGAGCATCGGGCCGAGGATGAAGACGCTCATCGCGCGCGGCATCTGTTTCGCCGAAAAGCAGTCGGCGATTATCGACAGCGCGATCGGAAACACGCACGCTTCGCTGGCGCCGACGCCGAAACGCGCCAGGAACAATCCCTGGAACGTCGTGGCCTTGCCGCACAGTGCGGTGAAGATGCACCACAGGCAGATGCCGACCAGCAGGATGTTGCGCCGGTTGGTCACGTCGACGAGCCGGCCGAACAGCGGCGATGCGATCAGGTACGCGGAAATGAACGCGACGCCCTGTACGAGGCTGAGCTGGGTGTCGGAGATGGCGAGCGAATGACGGATCGGGTCGACGAGCAGGTTGAGGAGCTGGCGGTCGATATACGCGAGCGAATACGCGAGCGTGAGAATGACCAGGATGTACCACGACCGGAGGCTGTCATGCCCGGTCTGGACGGAGGTGCGTCCCGCTAGCGCGGTGCTCAGGCCGCCGGCGGGCGGGGTTTCATTCATGGCATTCCTCATCATTTCTCCAATCCGGTCGTTCGGTTGCTGTGAAAATCATTCGACGAATACGTCGCCGCGCGCGGCGCTGAATCGCGTCGATCAGGCGCCTGCACAGTGCATGGCCGCCCGGTCAGGGCCGCCGGTCGCGACGTGCGTCAGCGCTTTTTATCAAACTATCGTTAGGTAGTTTGGCGGGATCGAAAGTGAAGTGCCATGCGTGTTATCCATTAAGTGCGGCTGGCATGGCCGAGAGCGTGTGGCGATGCGCGTTGTCCTGCAAACGTGGCGGGAAGCCTGGCCGGCATTCGGACTGGTCGCGGGACGCGAACGGGTTGCTTCCGAACTGGCACCTGCAGATCTCGGCGAACACGACGGTGCGGGACGCGCTCGCGTAACCGCGACACCTGCGATCGACCGCCGTGCGCCGAAGGCGTGTGCCGGTCGAGGCCGCGGGCCACCACCGGTGACCACCGTCACCACGGTGGCCGATATTTGCGCTCGACCGATCGGGCGCATCCATTGTTAATCCGGCTCGAATACTGAGTTGGAAGCAGGGGGGATACGAGAAAGCGCGCCCGATGGTTAGGATGAATGCCGTTGTCCGACGGACGATCTCCGGATCGCCCCATCATTCTCGAACCGCATCAGGAGTGCAATTTTGGCGACCTATATCGTCTTCACGCGTGAAAGCACGCAGGATCAGCAGGAACTCGACCGCTATCAGGACAAGGTCGGCGCGACGCTCGCCGGCCACCCGTTGAAAGTGCTGGCCGCGTATGGCCCGCAGGAAACGCTGGAGGGCGACGGCCCGGAAGGCGTGGTGATCGTCGAGTTTCCGTCCAGGGACGCCGCGCACGCGTGGTATGACAGCCCGGCATATCAGGCCGTCGTTCAGCATCGCTTCAAGGGCGCACGCTATCGCGCCGTGCTGGTCGAAGGCGTCTGACCGGGCCGGCGGGGGCGGCTCGCCGACCACCGTTACGACCATGCCATCGACAGGACCGTATCCGTGCATTCGATTTCGTCGTCGTCGATGAAATTCCCTGCATGGAAACAGGACGTCGCAAGTCGGGCTGACGATGGATCGTGCCCGTGGTCTCGGGCGCACCGCCGATGGCTGTCGGATAGTATCCGGGTCTGTCGCAATCAAAAAGCGTTGTTGCACACGTTCCCGCTGTTTCTCGGGACCATCTCCATCGTGGCAGTCTTGCGCGGCCGGCGTCACATTCCAACCTCGATCACAGGGCTGCGTCATGACCTGACGCTCAACTGCCATTTCGAATGGAGGGCTGTGCAGTGGCCGTACTGACGACGCGTTACGTTTGCGTCACAAGTAAGATCAACCGTTCGCCGGGCAAATCAGCCTCGTCGAGCCTTTATGGAACCGTCTCTCATGTTTTCGAAACCATCCCGACTCTTCATCGTGGCAGCCGCATTTTTCACGGCCCATGCGGAAGCACAATCTCCCGCGCCCGCACCGATCCCCGAACAACTCCCGTATGACATCCCCTACGGTCCGCCCATTACGTTGGCACAGGCGCGCACTGCCATTGCGGCAGCCGAAGCAGAAGCGCGACGCCGAAACTGGAAATACGCGATCGTCGTCGTCGACAGCGGCGGGAATCTGGTCTCGTGCGACAAGATGGATGGAACGCAACTCGCATCCACCGAAATTGCGGAAGCCAAGGCGCGGGCGTCGGTTCGCTTCCGCCGACAGACCAAGGATATGCAGAACGCGATCAACAACGGGGCGACCGGCAACCTCAGCATCCCGGGTATTCTCGCCGGAGAGGGCGGCATTCCGGTCGTGATTGGCGGGCAACTGATCGGCGCAGTCGGGACCAGTGGTGGCGCGGGGGTGCAGGATAGCGTGATCGCGGCAGCGGGCGCGGCGGCCATCCGATAAGACGCTGCGCAACACGCGAGCTGTCCAGGAGTCGATTGTGCTTTCAAAAAAAATAATATCAACCTGACGTTTTAATTTCATTTGGTTTTTGCGCGTATCCGAGACTGACTGCGGTCCGGCAGATTCGTCCCGTCTCAGAAGGGATTGGATACTCGACGCGGTCGCGAAAATACGCGATTCGATCGATATCGCTACACTCCCCCCCTGCGATGACAATTTGAACCGGTTGCTACAAGCAAAAATGGAACCGGTTCCATAATCTCGTCTCGATTATGCGCAGTTTGAGCAGATAAAAATTTGCGTGCATGGCGTGTGCAATACTTGGTTCAGCCGGTCAAGGTCGTTTGCCGGTGCTTTCGGACGGGTTGCGCGCAAGTCGTGGGGGAGGCCTTCCGTCGTTTCGGCGCGGAGCGACTCCCGTCGCGGAATATTTGGAAGAAAGAAAGCATGCGGGCAACCGCTCGCCAAAAAGACGAAAACGACATGCCCCAATACGATCATGAACCGCGCGTCGTCGCGCGCACCGGCATTACCCGGAGAGCGGCCCTGAAAGTGATGGCGGCAGCCCTGACGCAAGTCGGGCTGTTCACTGCCGCGCCCGGCTATGCATTCGCGCAGCAGCCGTCGCTCGACGCCAACACCTTTCTCGCGCTGTCGAGCGCACTGACAGGCCACGCGAATCTCGACCCGATGACGGCCAGGCGGCTCGTCGACGCGTTCCATCGCACCGACGCCGGTTTTGCCGCACGTGCGGCCGCGCTGGCGCAACGCGTCCGCGCCGGGCAGACCCCCGCACAACTGCTGGCCGATGCCGATGGCGCCGGCCTTCACGACACCGCGCTCGCGATCGTCGCCGCGTGGTACACGGGCACCGTCGGTCATGGCCAGAAGGCCGTGATGGTCACCTATGCCGATGCGCTGATGTACGACACCGTCCACGACGGGATGAGCGCGCCGACCTACTGCTCGAACGGCCCGCTGTGGTGGACCGCCGAACCGCCGCCGGCCGATGTCGCGCCGCCGCGCAAGATGGTTGCGCCAGCAACTTCACAGCACCCGCAAAAGCACGCCTGAATCTCATGAAAACTCCTGTATTTGAATCGAACGGCGACGTGTCGGCCGACGTCGTGATCGTGGGATCCGGCGTAGTGGGCGGCTTGATCGCCGACCAGCTGGTCAGCCAGGGCCATTCGGTGCTGATCCTCGAATCCGGCCTGCGCATCGAGCGTGGGCAGGCGGTCGAGAACTGGCGCAACATGCCTTTCGACAATCGCGTCGGGTCCGACTTCCAGGGACTCTACCCGCAGGCGCCGAATGCGCCGGCCCCGCTGTATTTTCCGAAGAACAACTACGTCGGCCTGAGCGGTCCGGACGGCCAGAGTTTCCAGCAGGGTTACCTGCGCACGGTCGGCGGCACGACATGGCATTGGGCCGCGTCGAGCTGGCGGCATCTGCCGGTCGATTTCCGGATGAAATCGACGTATGGCGTCGGCCGCGACTGGCCGATCTCCTATGACGATCTCGAGCCGTACTACTGCCGCGCGGAAGACGAGATGGGCGTGGCCGGACCGAGCGACCCGGCGATGCAGTCGCCGTCGCAACGCAGCCGCCCGTATCCGATGGACATGGTGCCGTGGGGGCATGGCGACCGGCGCTTCGCCGAAATCGTCAACGCGCACGGCTACCGGTCGATCCCGATTCCGCAGGCGCGCAGCACGCGGCCATGGCATGGCCGCCCGACCTGCTGCGGCAACAACAACTGCCAGCCGATCTGCCCGATCGGGGCGATGTACAACGGCATCCATCACATCGAGCGCGCCGAGCGCAAGGGCGCGAAGGTGCTCGCCGAATCGGTCGTCTACAAGATCGACACCGATGCAAACAATCGCGTGACGGCCGTGCACTGGTACGACGCGTCACACAAGTCGCACAAGGCGAGCGGCAAGCGGTTCGTGCTCGCCTGCAACGGCATCGAGACACCGCGCCTGCTGCTGCTTGCCGCGAACGAGCGCAATCCGCACGGCATCGCGAACGGCTCGGACCAGGTCGGCCGCAACATGATGGATCACTCGGGCTTCCACTGCACGTTCCTCGCGAACGAGCCGATGTGGCTCGGCCGCGGCCCCGCGCAGAGCAGTTGTATCGTCGGTCCGCGCGACGGCGATTTCCGCGGGCAGTATTCGGCGAACAAGATGATCCTGAACAACATCTCGCGCGTCGGGCCGGCTACGCAGCAGGCGCTGAAGCTCGGCCTGGTCGGCAAGGCACTCGACGAGGAAATCCGCCGGCGCGCGATCTACGGCGTCGACTTGTCGATCAGCCTCGAACCGCTGCCGGATCCGAACAATCGCCTGACGCTCAGCAAGACGCGCGTCGATCCGCTCGGCCTCGCCTGCCCGGACGTCCACTACGACGTCGGCGACTACGTGCGGCGCGGCTACGACGCGGCATGCAAGCAGCTGTCGCACATCGGCAGCCTGTTCGACGCGGTCGAATTCAACATTACGAAGACGCTGAACGCGAACAATCACATCATGGGCGGCACCATCATGGGCTCGGATCCGAAGAACTCGGTCGTCGACGGCGACTGCCGCGCGCACGACCATGCGAACCTGTGGCTGCCGGGCGGGGGAGCGATGCCGTCCGCGTCCGTCGTCAACACGACGCTGTCGATGGCGGCCCTTGGCCTGAAGGCCGCGGATTCGATTTCCGCCAGCCTCGCGAAGGGTTGATGCGATGACACACACGATTCAACGGCAACGTCGCGCGCGGCGCGGCACCGCGTATCGCGCGGCCATCGCGGCAGGCCTTCTCGCGCTTGTCGGCAGCGCGTCCGCGTTCGCGCAAGATGCGTCGGCCGACGCGGCTTCGACATCGGCCGACGCCGCGCTGGTCGAAAAGGGCCACCAGCTCGCGATCGCTGCGGACTGCATGGCCTGCCATACGGCGCTCGACGGCGGCAAGCCGTTCGCGGGCGGGTACGGCATCGCGTCGCCGATGGGGCAGATCTATTCGAGCAACATCACACCGTCGAAAACGGCCGGCATCGGCAAGTACACCGAAGTGCAGTTCGCACGCGCGCTGCGCGAAGGCGTGCGCGCGGATGGCGCGCACCTTTATCCGGCGATGCCCTATACGTCGTACAGCGGCCTCAGCGACGACGACGTGCACGCGCTTTACAGCTACTTCATGCATGCTGTGAAACCGGTCGACGAACCCGCGCCCGCCACGAACCTGCCGTTCCCGTTCGGCATGCGCATGGCGATGGCAGGATGGAACATGCTGTTCCTGTCGAACAAGCGTTTCGAAGCCGATCCGGCCCACGATGCGCAGTGGAATCGCGGCGCGTACCTGACCAACGTGCTTGCACACTGCAGCGCATGCCACACGCCGCGCAACGCACTGATGGCCGAAGACTTCGGACGCAACCTGGGCGGTGCGCAACTCGGCGCGTGGTACGCGCCGAACATCACGTCGGATCCGGTGAGCGGCATCGGCGCGTGGACCGACGACGAGCTGGTGTCGTACCTGAAAACCGGCCGCACGCCCGGCAAGAACCAGGCGGCCGGCCCGATGGCGGAGGCCGTGCAGAACAGCCTGCAGTATCTGTCGGACGCGGACCTGAAATCGATCGTCTCGTATCTGCGCAGCACGAAGTCGATTCACGACGAAAGCGAATCGGCGCCGGCATTCTCGTACGGGCGCGCGGTCAGCAGCGAAGCGACGTTGCGCGGCGCGTCCCCGCTGAACGCGAACGGTACGCTGACGACGGGCGCGGCGCTGTTCAGCGGCTACTGCGCGAGTTGTCACCAGGCCAACGGCAAGGGCAGCCCGAGCCAAGCGTATCCGTCGCTGTCGAACAATACCGCCACGGGCTCGCGCAATCCGTCGAACCTGATTGCGGCGATCCTGTACGGCGTCGATCGCGAGGTGGGTGGCGAGCACGTGCTGATGCCGTCTTTTGGCGAGGACTCCTATGTCCAGCCGCTCAAGGACGATCAGATCGCTGCAATCTCGAACTACGTGCTCGCGCGGTACGGCAATCCGGACGTAACCGTCACCGCGGACGACGTTGCCGTCGCGCGCAGCGGCGGTCCTGTTCCGCTGATCATGCGCGTCCAGCCGCTGATCCTGCCTGGCGCAGCGGTTGTCGTGCTGATCGCGATGTTGGGCGTCGCATTCTGGTGGCGCCAACGCCAACGTGCTCCGCTTGCCGATCCGCCGCGCGGCAAGGCCGGCTGATTCAGCGGACCGCCGCACACGTGCGGCGCGGAAGCAGGTATCGATCCCTCTGCGCAAGCCGATGCGTATCGAGCCTGCTTCCACATTTCAGGTCGAGCCGGCACAACATCGCGGAAATAGCCCCGGGATCGAGATTTCGTATCCGGTGGGCGAGTGTCGAGATTCACGCTACATGGAACTTTGTTCACTCAGCGTTGACCTCTAACGTTACTTCAAGGTTGTGGTCGAAGCTGGTCCGCCGGCTTCAGGGTTGCTCTGTGGCTCGGTTCGGCCAGAAGCAGACGGTCATTGCTCCCCTTGTCAGGATGCTGTTCATATAATTCCAAGTTATGCTTTCAAGCGGTGAACATATGGAATATCGAACCGTCTTTGATGTAGCGGAAGCGGGCTATAAAGCCTGGAGCTCTCCCGCATTCGGCCTAATTTTTGTTGTTATCGGTAGCGTGTTGGTCGCAAGACGCAAGAGCCTTCCAGGCTGGTGGAGCGAGCACCCGAGAGCAAGCGCTGCGTTCACCTTCTACTTCTTCGGTTTCGCGATTCTATGGACGCTCATAGCGTTTTTTTCCACATACAGTGAGTACTCTTCGCTTTCCAAGGCGAGGATGACCAATGACGTTCGGGTTGTTGAAGGTGTGGTCACTAATTTCAAACCTATGCCAGTGACGGGCCACGCTATGGAGCGGTTCTGCGTATCAGGCGAGTGTTTTGAGTACTCAGACTATGTAGTCACAGGTGGCTTTAACAATACAAGCTCCCACGGTGGTCCCATTCGTGAAGGGCTGCAGGTCCGCGTGTCCTATGTTGGCAACTCGATTGTCAAGCTTGAGGTCGCGAAGTGATGCGCAGGACCGTATAAGTCCTTTGACACAGACACCTGCTTGGCTGCTCGTTTGACGTTCCTGGAAACGATGGTTTGAGTGGCTGCTTCCGGAGTCGGCGTCGGTCTGCTCCGGGTCGATGAGAGCCCGTCACCCGTGCGCGAACGGGTCAAGCTGCCCTTGGAAGTTCAACGTCGAATGCACGGCAAAGCAGATAGTTAATCGTTGAGTGAACCGCGAATTCAATATTGAATGAGCGAGTTTGCCGGTAGACCGTGTACGGCCGGCGGGTCGAAACCAAGTTGAGTGAATCTCGACAGCACGCTCATTCAAGCCTGGACGTGCGGCGTGCGGCCTGGCCTGCATGGCACCACTTCTCCATCTGCAACCGGCACCGCGCATACGACGGCATCGGCTGTCAATTTCCCATGTCATGGATCCGGCCGCCACGAAACCATCGGTTGACGCGTCACCCCCTCGCGTCCCGTACCAGCATGTCGGCGGCCTTCTCGCCGATCATGATGGTGGCCGCGTTGGTCGCGCCCGAGATCGGCGACGGCATGACCGACGCGTCGGCCACCCGCAGGCCCTGCACGCCGCGCACGCGCAGCCGTGCGTCGACCACGGCCATCGGGTCGCTGTCCGGTCCCATGCGCGCGGTGCCGTTGTGGTGATAGACGGTGCCGCCGCGCTGGCGCGCGAACGCGAGGATCTCGTCGTCGGTGCGCACGTCGTTGCCGGGGAACATTTCGTCGACGTAGTACGGGGCGAACGGCCTGGCCTGCAGCACGGCGCGCGCCATCTTCACCACCGCCACCATCGCGCGCTGGTCCGATTCGTCGGTCAGGTAGTTGGGCTGCACCTCGGGCAGTTCGTCGATGCTGGCGGAGCGCGCCTTGACCCAGCCGCGGCTGTCGGGGCGCTGCTTGTGGCCGCCGAGCGTCATGCCCGGATAGTGGTCGAGCAGGCCGGGTAGCCCTTCCTGATAGCTGCCCGGCGTGAACGACACCTGCAGGTCGGGCCGCGACAACGCCGGATCGGAGCGAAAGAAAAAGCGCATCGGTACGGGGCCCATGCTCAGGATGCTGGGCCGGCCGAGGAAGTACCTCGCGATTTCCCTCGCGAGCGGCAGGCCGCGCCCGCGTTCGTTGAGGGTGGCGACGTCCTTGACCCGGACGGCCACGCGCAGGTTGAAGTGATCGACCAGGTTGGCGCCGACGCCGGGCAGGTCGACCCGTGTCTGCACGCCGATGGCGCGCAGATGCGCGCTGTCGCCGATGCCCGAGATCTGCAACAGGCGGGGCGTGTTCAGCGCGCCGGCGGCGACGATGACTTCGCGGTTCGCGCGCACTTCGCGCTCGGGTGCGCCGGTGCCGCCAGCACGGTAGCGCACGCCGGTGGCGCGACGGCCGTCCAGCAGCACGCGGGTCGCGGGGCTGCCGGTGCGCAGCGTCACGCGGCCGCTCCTGATGGCCGGATGCAGATAGGCCCGCGCGGCGCTCCTGCGTCGCGGCGTATGGCCTCGCGTGTCGATCATGAAATGCCACGGGCCGACGCCGTCCTGCGCTTGCGCGTTGGAATCGGCGACATACGGGTAGCCGAGGCTCTTGACGGCCTCGATGAACAGGTCGCACAACGGGGCCGGCATGATCGGGTCGGTCACGATCAGCGGCCCGTTGCGGCCGCGATAGCGGTCGTCGCCGGGCCCGATCCGCGTTTCCGCCTTTTTGAAGAACGGCAGCACGTCGTCGTAACCCCAGCCCGGATTGCCCAGTGCGGCCCAGTCGTCGAAATCGGCGTGCTGGCCGCGGTTGTAGACCATCCCGTTGATCGAACCCGAGCCGCCGACGACCTTGCCCTGCGTCAGCTCGATCGTGCGTCCGTCGGTGCCCGCGATCGGGCCGCTGCGAAAGCGCCACACGAGCTTGTCGTTGAACAGGTTCTTGATGTAGCCGGCCGGGATGTGAATGAACGGGTTGGTATCGGGCGGGCCGGCTTCGAGCACGCACACCGTATGGCCGGCTTCCGCCAGGCGCGCGGCCACCACGCTGCCGCCGCTGCCTGCGCCGACCACCACATAGTCGAAGGTTTCGGTCATCGATCAGGCATCCAGATTGAAGTTGACGGTCTTCAGTTCGGTAAACGCTTCGATGGTCGACCAGCCGCCTTCGCGCCCGACGCCGGAGCGCTTGATGCCGCCGAACGGCGCGTTCGGAATGCTGGCAAAGCCGTTGACGCCGATCGCGCCGCTCTTGACCGCACGCGCGACGCGGAACGCGCGGCTCACGTCCGTGGTGTACACGCAGCCCGCCAGCCCGTACGCGCTGTCGTTGGCGATGCGGATCGCTTCCTCCTCGGTGTCGAACGGAATCACCGACAGCACGGGGCCGAAGATTTCCTCCTGCGCGATCGTCATGTCGTTGCTCACGTGGGCGAAGAGTGCAGGCTCGACCCAGTTGCCGTCGCGGAATTCGCCGCCCGGCGCGCGGCCGCCGGCCAGCAGCGTCGCGCCTTGCTGCCGGCCGCTTTCGACGTAGTCGAGCACGCGTGCCTGGTGGCGCCGGGAAATCATCGGCGCCGACGTGGTGGCCGCGTCGAACGGATCGCCGAACCGCACCTTCTGCAGTTGTTCCTGCGCGTGGTGCAGGAACTCGTCCATGATCGAGCGATGCACGACCGCGCGCGACGGCGTGGAGCAGACCTGTCCCGACAGGAACGTGGAGCACAGCCCCATCAGCGCGTGCGCGGTGGTCTGCACGCTGCGCGTGTCGGGAAAGACGAGCGCCGCGCTCTTGCCGCCGAGTTCCAGCGACAGGCGTTTCATCGTCGGCGCGCTGGCGACCATGATTTTTTCGCCGACGACCGGGCTGCCGGTGAAGGTCACCTTGTCGACGCCGGCGTGCGCGGTGAGGGCGGTGCCCGTTTCGACGCCGCCGGTCACGAGGTTGAACACGCCGGGCGGCAAGTCGCAGTCGGCGATGATCTGCGCGAGCCTGCTCACGGCCAGGTTGGTGAGCTCCGACGGCTTGACGATCACGGTACAGCCGCACGCCAGCGCGGGCGCCACCTTCATCGCGAACGTCAGCACCGGGCCGTTGTACGGCAGCACGGCCGCGACCACGCCGACCGGGTCGCGGAACGTCATGTACTGCTGGTTCGACGCGTCGGAGAAGATCGGCAGCGTGTCGCCGTTGATCTTGTCGATCCAGCCGAAGAAGTGATCGAAGACGTCGGCGGCCGACTTGGCGGATACGCGCGAATGGCGGCTGAACGTGTACGGAATGCCGTTGTCGAGCGTTTGCAGCCGCGCGATTTCTTCCTCGGCCGCATGCAGGCGCTCGACGATCGGCTGCAGCAGGCGCTTGCGGTCCTGCGCGCGCATGCGCGGCCACGGGCCTTCGTCGAATGCCTTGCGCGCCGCGGCCACGGCCAGCTCCACGCCGCGCGCGCCGGCGTCGGCGAAGCTGGTCATGACTTCGTTCGTGTTGGGGTTGAGCTGGTCGAAACGCGCGTTGGGCCAGTCCAGCCATTGGCCATCGATGAAAAGGCGCCCGGGGCGGACGTTCAACCGGTCGAGATGGGAAACGAGACTGAGCATGGTGTCGGAAAGTAAGCGTTACTTGGGCACGCCGGTGAACACGTAGTCGCCTTCCGGATCGCGGGTAATCCGCCCGAACGACGGTGAACAGAAATGCGTGCAGGTGAACAGCGTCTTGCTGCCGTCGAGGCGCGACAGCAATGCGTGTCGCGTGGCCGACGACTGCGCGTGGTCGTAGTCGAGGATCTGCGCCATGTCCGGCCTGGCTACCTGGACCGGGTGGTGCATCGCGTCGCCGGCGATGATGAAGGTCTCGGTGCCGGCGTCGATCTCGATCGCGATGTGGCCGATCGTGTGTCCCGGCGCGGAGAACACCGAGATCCCGTCGCCGAGGTCGGTGTCGCGCTCGATGAAGTTCGCGAGGCTCGCAGCGACGACGGGCTGGATCGATTCGTGGAACGACAGGTCCTGCGCGCGGTACATCGCGTCGTCCGGGTTGCCCTGTTGCGCGGCGTCGTACTCCTGCTTGCCGAAGTGGTATTTCGCGTTGGGGAAGGTGGGCAGCCACCGGCCGTCCTGCTTGTACGTGTTCCAGCCCACGTGATCGAAATGCAGGTGTGTGCACAGCACGTCGGTAACTGCATGACGGTCGATGCCCGCCTGCTCGAGTGTTGCCAGGAATTCGAGCTTCAGATCGGCGAACGCGTCGAAGCCGGCGGTGTTCTTGTCGTTCCCGACGCAGGTGTCCACCACCAGCAAGCGGGCGCCGGTCCTGACGATGAAACACTGGCTGACGGCGCGCATGCCGTGATCGTCGTCCACGTACGGCGGCTTCATCCACGGAATGGTTTTCATCAGGCCGGGCGTGGCGTCGGGCAGCAGGGTTTCCAGAATCCGGCTGATGTCCATCTCGACGATCTGCACGACTTCCGCATGGCCGATCCGCGAGCGAATGGTATGCAGCAACGGCATGGCGTGTCTCCTCGGAATTTGTTCGACGGGCTGCCCGGCCGAGCTGTGCCCTGGCGGATCGAACACCGGCCGCGCGCGAGACGGGCGGCCGGTGCTGTCCGTACGTTGGGCTTCGATTGCATCACACCGCGTGCCCCTGTCGAGCGTTTTCGTCTGCACTGTTTCGTACTTCGGAACGCGTCGTGATATTCCGCCTCGCTTTCGCTTTCAACCTGCGGAACGACACGGGTGCCGCGTTGCGAAGATCGGCGGCGCGGGACTTTAATGCGGGCAGGGGCCGGCGTGTCACGACACCGCGAGCCGATACGGGCCGGCCCGTACGACAAGGAGACAGCATGAGCAACGAAGCAGCGTGGTCCCGCATCGCGCGCCGTGCATTTCAAGGTACCGGCCGATGACGCACTCGCTCGTGATCGACGATACGCAGCCCGGCGTGCGCGTCGTCACGCTGAATCGCCCCGAACGGATGAATGCGCTCGACGGCTCGACGCTCGCGGCGCTGAACGATGCCGTGCGGACGGCCGCCGATCCGGCGCGCGATATCCGTGTGATCGTGATTCGCGGTACGGGCCGCGCGTTTTGCGCGGGCAACGACCTGAAATGGCTCGCGAGCGGCGTGCTTGCGGATCCTGCCGCGCACATGCGTCACCAGGACCTGATGCAGGACACGTTCGCCGCGATGGAGGGCGCGCGGCAGATCGTGATCGCGTCGGTCAACGGCCATGCGGTGGCCGGCGGCTTCGAACTCGCGCTCGCCGCCGACATCGTGATCGTCGACGAGCAAGCGGAACTCGGCGACGCGCATCTGCAGCGCAACCTGCTGCCGAGTGGCGGCGGGTCGCAGTGCCTGCCGCGCAAGATCGGGCTCGCACGTGCGATGTATTACCTCGTCACGGGGCGGCGCATGACGGGACGCGACGCGGAACGGATGGGGCTCGCGTCGCTGGCGGTGAGCGGCGCCGAACTCGATGCGGCGACGATGCAACTCGCCGCCGAGATCGCGCGTATCGATGCCGATGCGCTGGCGGCGATGAAACTGATGACGCGCCGCGCGCTGGAGATGCCGCTGAACGACGGGCTGGCGATGGAGCGGTGGATGCAGTATCGCTACCGCACCGAATCGCCGACGCTGGTTGCGTCAGTACAAGCGTTCGCGCAGCGCAACACGGGCTGAACCGGGCGGCGCGAGCTGCGTCTCGATTCTCAGTCGCTCACGCGCGCCGCGTCGGCGCCTTGCGGCGCTTCGGGGCGGCGGGACGAGGTGCACGCATCGCTCTATCGGCGGCAAGGTGTTCGCGTTTCTCGACGAGGAAATCCATCAGCGCGCGCACTTTCGCGGGCATCTGCTCACGCGACGGCGTGTACAGGTAGTAGCCGGGAAACGGCTTGCACCACGCGTCGAGCACGCGCACCAGCGTGCCGGCGGCCAGATGCTCGCGCAACGCGATGTCCTGGTGCTGGATCAGGCCGACGCCCTGCAGCGCGACACGAATCATTCCGTCGTCGTCGTTCGTCACTACGCTGCCCTTCGGCTCGACCTCGAATGCGTGGCCCTCGATGTCGGACGACGTGAACTCCCATCGATAGATGGCGCCGCTCGTCGTCTGGCGATAGCACAGGCAGTTGTGCGCGATCAGGTCGGCGGGCGAGGCCGGCTTGCCGTGCCGCGCGAAGTAGTCGGGCGAGCCGGCCACCGCCATTTCGAGCATCGGCGTGATCGGCACGGCGACCATGTGTTCCGCCAGGCTTTCGCCGAGACGGATACCCGCATCGCAGCCGTCGGCGATGATGTTCGACAGCCCGTCGTTCATCACGAGCTCCACCCGCAGAAGCGGGTAGCGCGCCATGAATTCGCCGAGGTGCGGCTCGAGCAGGTGTCGCGCGGCGATCCGGGACGTATTGACGCGCAACAGCCCCGACGGCGCGTGCCGGCCTTCGTGGAGGCTGCTGATCGCCTGCTCGATCGAACCGAACGCCGGCCGCAGCGTGTCGTACAGCCGTTGCCCGTCCTCGGTGAGCGACATGTCGCGCGTCGTCCGGTACAGCAGCTTCACGTTCAACTGCTGCTCGAGCGCCTTCAGGTTCTGCGACAGCGCCGCACGCGACACGCCCATCTCGGCCGCGGCCCGGGTGAAGCTGAGATGGTGGGCGATATGCACGAACCATGCGAGGGAAGGGAGCTGGGACGGGTCCATGGTTCGATTGTCAAGTTTGTCTTACGACGGTAGTGCGGATTGTACTTGTCGGGCGTCCATATTGATCGAGCGCCGGACGTGCGACGGCGGCGGCCGGTGACGATAGAGCGGGATGGTCGGGATCGACTTGGCGACCGCGAGAGGCCGGTACGTGCGGCCGTGCCGTGGCGACGTACGGAACGGGGAGCGGGGAAAGCTGAGGGAGAAAGCGGCGCGAAGAGGCAGCAGGTGGCAGCAGCGGGAGAAAACGCGAGGAAGCGGCAGGAGAAGGCCGCGAGGGAAAGCGGCGGAAGGGCGCGGTTGAAGAAAGTACCCAGAGAACCGTTGGAGGCCCGCACGCCGGACTGTTGATCACAGCCAGTCCGGCGGCGAGCCGGCGCGTAACGTCCGGCGCGCACGCATCGCCAACGCCATCGCCAAGGACGAGGACGAGGACGAGGACGAGGACGCCGCGCGCCGCTCCGCTCAAACGATCTTCCGCGCCCTCAAATCAGCAACCGCCCCCGCATCGAGGCCAATCCCCGCCAGGATTTCATCCGTATGCTCACCGGTCAGCGGCGGCCGCGTATGGATTTCCGGCGGCGTGCGCGACAGCGTCACCGGCGTCGCGAAGATCGGCACCTGCTTCGGTGCGCCGGGGTAGTCCATCCAGCGGATCACGTCGGCGGCCTTGACGGTTTCGTCTTCCAGCGCCTGGCGCGGCGAGTTGACCGGGCTGGCCGGGATGCGCGCCTTTTCGAGATCGGCCAGCGCGTCGGCCAGCGTCTTGTCCGCGCACCATGCGCTCATGATGTCGCTCAGGAATTCGCCGTGCTCGCCGCGCAGCGTATCGTCGGCGAAGCGCGGATCGTCGAGCAGCTCCGGCCGGCCCACGAGTTGCGTCCAGCGCTTGAACATCGGGCGGCCGATGACCTGCGTGATGAACCAGCCGTCGGCGGCCTTGAAGATGTCGGACGGCGCATAGCCGGACGCGCGGTTCAGCGTTGCGTGACGATCGAGGCCGAGCAGCGCTTCCTCGATCAGCGCGCCGCTGGCCATGTTCAGGCCCGTGCACAGCAGCGACGCGCTGACTTCCTGGCCCATGCCGCTGCGCTGGCGTTCGTAGAGCGCCAGCATGACGCCGAGCGCGCAGGAAAACGCGGTCGCGAAGTCCACCACCGGCACCATCGCCTTCTGCGGCCGGTCGGGCGTGCCCGCGATGTGCACGGCGCCGCTCAGCGCCTGGCCCACGCCGTCGAAGCCCACGCGGTCGCGCACCGCCTCGCTGTTGCCGAACGCATTGGACGCGACGAGGATCACGTCGGGCTTGATCGCGCACAGGCTGTCGTAGTCGAGGCCGAGGCTCTTCAGCGTGCGCGGCGGCATGTTGGCGATCACCACGTCGGCATCGGCGACGAGCTTGCGCACGATCTCGCGCCCCTCCGGGCTGTCGAGGTCGAGCGTCATCGAGCGCTTGTTGCGGTTGACCTGCAGGAACAGCGCGCCTTCGCCGTGCTCGGTGACGGGCACGATGAAGCGATCCTCGCCGCCGCCGACGCGGTCGATGCGGATGACGTCGGCGCCGTAGTCGGCGAGCAGCGCCGAGCAGAACGGCCCGGCGATGAAGCGGCCGAAATCGAGGACCTTGATGCCTTCGAGTACTTTCATGTTTCGTTTGCGGTTAAGTCGGCCGCCTGAACGATCGGGGATCGGCCAGGCGGCCAGGCCGGTTGCGCTTCATGCGAGTGCACGCATCGCATGGCTCGATCCGGTGCGGGGCGGCCCGGGCGCGGCCAGTGCGGGCCCGGAGCCGGACGTCGCGCGGATCAGCAGACGGTCGAGGCCGCGCGCACTTCGTCGAGCGCGGCGGGATTGTCCAGCGACGACAGGTCGCCCGGCGGCTGCCCGCAGTACACGCTGCGGATCACGCGGCGCATGATCTTGGAGCTGCGCGTCTTCGGCAGTTGCGCGACCACGTGCACGTGGCCGGGCCGGAACGGGCGGCCCAGCCGCTTGTCGACGTGACCGGACACGACGGCTTCCAGCTCGGCGGCCGCGACGGCCGTGCCGGGCTTGGGCACGATGAAGACCACCAGTTTCTGGCCCTTGTCGGCATCCGCCACGCCGATCGCGGCCGCTTCGGCCACGTCATGCAACTCCAGCACGACTTCCTCGACCTCGGCCGGCCCGAGCCGCTTGCCGGCGACCTTCAGCGTGTCGTCGGAGCGGCCCATCATGAAGTAGTTGCCGTCGGGCGTGCGCAGCGCCAGGTCGCCATGCACCCAGATCCCCGGAATGGTCTGCCAGTAGGTTTCCAGGTAGCGCTCGTCGTCGCGCCAGAACGAGTGCGTCATGCCGACGAACGGCGCGCGGATCGCCAGCTCGCCGACTTCGCCGGTCACGCTCTGGCCGTCCGCGTTGACGACGTCGGCCGCCACGCCCGGCGACACGGTGTTGAAGCCGCTCGGCGGAATCGGCCGGATCGGCACGCTCGCGAGCAGCGCGCCCGATGCCTCGGTGCCGCCCGTGTAGTTGATGACGGGCGCCGTGCCGTCGCCGAAGCGCTGCAGGAACCAGTTGAAATGCTCGGGCGCGATGCCTTCGCCGGCCGTGATCAGCAGCCGCACGGTGGAGCGGTCGCCCGCGAGCGCGAGTGCCTCGTGGCTCGCCATCCCGCGGATCAGCGTCGGCGCGGAGCCGAAGTGCGTGACGCGATGACGTTCGACCACGCGCGACATGCGCGACCAGTCGGGGTAGTCGGGCGCGCCGTCGTAGCACACCAGCGTCGCGCCGCGCAGCAGCGCGCAGCCGAGCACCAGCGTGCCGGCGATCCAGCCCATGTCCGCCGGCCAGCAATAGACGTCGCCGGGCTGCACGTCGAAGTGGATCAGCGAATCGTGCGCGATCTTGATCGGGAAGCTGCCGTGCGTATGCACGACGCCCTTGGGCTTGCCCGTGGTGCCCGACGTGTAGATCACCATGAACGGCGTGTCGGGCGTGACCGACACGGCGGCGCTGCGTTGTTCCGGTGCGGCGGCCGCGGTTTCTTGCCAGTCGAGGTCGCGCGCGTCCTGCGCGGTGTCGCCTTCGCCGCGCTTCCAGATCACGTGTTCGAGCAGCGGCAACTGGCGCCATGCGTCGCGCAATGCGCCTTGCACGTCCACGCGCTTGGTGCGGCGCGAGAAGCCGGTGGATGCGATCACGATGCGCGCTTCGGCGGCGGAGAGGCGGGCGACGATCGCGTCGACGCCGAAGCCGCTGAACAGCGGCACGACCAGCGCGCCGAGATGCACGATCGCCAGCAGCGAGATCGTGGCTTCGACGCCGTTTTCCATCAGCAGGCCGACGCGGTCGCCCTGCTTGACGCCGTGGCGCACGAGCCCCGCGGCGAAATCCTGCACGCGCTGCTCCAGTTCCGCGAAGGTCAGCGTGCTGACGCCGCCGTCCTCGCGTTCGGCCACCACGGCCTTTTGCTGCGCCGTGGCGGGCTGCCGTGCCCACGCGTAGATCGTGTTGACCCAGTTGAGCCTGCCGCCGGGGAACCAGCTCGGAAACTGCGGGCCGCGCGACAGGTCGACGTAGCCGGTCGGCGGTACGTCCCATGCGATCGCGCATTCGCGCATCACGGTCTGCCAGTAGCGTTCGGGCTCGGCGATCGACACGCGCATCAGTTCGTCATACGACGGCACCTCCAGCGCGCGCATCAGCTTCACGATGCCGGCGTTCTGCAGCTCGCGCTGGCCCGGTTGCCAGGTCTGGCCGGATTCAGGGTTGCTCATGGTTGGTCTCCTGCCTTATGCCCGTTCGACGATCATCGCGATGCCCTGGCCGCCGCCGATGCACATCGTTTCCAGGCCGTAGCGGGCCTGGCGGCGCTGCATTTCATGCAGCAGCGTGGTCATGATGCGCCCGCCCGTCGCACCCACCGGGTGGCCCAGCGAAATGCCCGAGCCGTTCACGTTGAGCTTGTCTTCCAGCGCGGCCATCGAGCTGCCCCAGCCCTTCACGCAGGCCAGCGCCTGGCACGCGAACGCTTCGTTCAGCTCGATCAGGTCCATCTGGTCGAACGTGAGGCCGGTGCGCGCCAGCACCTTCTGCACGGCCGGCACGGGGCCGATGCCCATGCGCGCCGGGTCGCAGCCGGCGGCCGCCCAGCCGACCAGCCAGCCGATCGGCGTGAGGCCCAGTTCGTCGAGCTTGTCCTCGGCGACGATCAGGCATGCGGCCGCGGCATCGTTCTGCTGGCACGCGTTGCCGGCCGTGACGACGCCGTCCTTCATGATCGTGCGCAGCTTCGCGAGGCTTTCCAGCGTGGTTTCGCCGCGCACGCCTTCGTCCTGCCTGACGATCAGCGCATCGCCCTTGCGCTGCGGCACGGCGACGGGGACGATCTCCGCGTCGAAATGCCCGGCCTGCTGCGCGGCGGCGGCGCGCTGGTGGCTGCGCGCGGCGAAGCGGTCGGACGCTTCGCGCGTGATGTCGTATTCGCGCGCCAGCGTCTCGGCGGTTTCGATCATGCCGCTGATGCGGCCGAAGCGGCTTTCCGGCTGCGAGCGCTCGCGGCCGCGATCGAGCCGGTCGTGCATCGTGACCGAGCCCGCGCGCTTGCCCCAGCGCATGTCGGTCGTATAGAACTCGACGTTGCTCATGCTTTCGACGCCGCCGGCCATCACGACGTCGGCCGCGCCGGTCTGCACCATCATCGCCGCGGTGGCCAGCGCCTGCACGCCGCCGCCGCAGCGGCGGTCGAGCTGCATGCCGGCCACTTCGATCGGGAAGCCGGCCTGCAGCGCGACCCAGCGCCCGGTGCACGGCGTCTCGCCGCTCGCGTAGCTTTGCGCGAACACGACGTCGTCGATGCGCGCGGGGTCCAGCCCGGTGCGCTCAACGACCGCGCGCGCGACGGTGGCGCCGAGTTCCTCGACGGGAATACCCTTCAACGCGCCGCCGAACGCACCGACGGGGGTGCGCAGCGGGGCGACGATGGCTGCTCGTTTCATCTGGATTGCCTCTTGAATGTCATGAATGTTCCGCCGCCATCGCGCGTCTGTCACGCGCTGGCCGCTATTGTTCGTGGTCCGCCGTCGCGCGATCAGCCGTAGCGTCCGCCCGTGACGTGCAGCACTTCGCCGCTGATGAAGCCGGCGCGCTCGCTGGCGAGGAACGCCACCGCGTCGGCGATGTCGTCCGGCCGGCCGACGCGCTTGATCGGCTGGGCCGCCACCGCGCGCTCCTTGATCGTTTCGTAGGTCGGCAGCGCCTGCACCATTTCCGTTTCCATGAAGCCGGGCGCCACGCAGTTCGCGGTGATGCCGTAGCGGCCTTCTTCCATCGACAGCGCCTTGGCCATGCCGATCAGGCCGGCTTTCGCGGCGGAGTAGTTGGCCTGCGTCGGGTTGCCCAGGTGCGCGCGCGAGCTGATGTTGATCAGCCGGCCCCAGCCCTGCTCGATGAAGTGCGGCATGACGGCCCGCGCGGCCAGGAACGCGCCCTTGAGCATCACGTTCATCACGAAATCCCAGTCGTCCGCGCTCATCTTCACCAGGTACTTGTCGCGCGGCGCGCCGGCGTTGTTCACCAGGATGTGCACGCCGCCGAAATGCGCGACGGTTTCATCGACGAGGCGCTGCACGTCGGCTTCGCGGGTGATGTCGCCCACGATGCAGTGCGCGGCCAGCCCTTCGTCCTGCAGCGCCTTCGCGGTGGCCTGCGCCAGCTCGGCGTTGATGTCGGTGATGACGACGCTCGCGCCTTCCTGCGCGAGCCGGCGCGCCGTGGCGGCGCCCAGGCCGCGTGCCGAGCCGGTGACGATGGCGACTTTGCCGGTCAAACCCAGATCCATGTGTGTCTCCTGAAGAATTGCGATTCAGCGCAGGTCGACCCGCGCGTTGGTCAATACCACTACGTTGCGCTCCACGGCCGTGACGCGCAGCGAAACCGTTTCACCGCGCACCCACATTTCGGTGCGCAGCGTGTCGCCGGGCCACGCCGGCGCGGTGAAGCGCACGCGCATGCCCGCGAAGCGCGTGTTGTCGTAATCGAGCACCGTGCGCAGCACCGCATGCGCGGCCACGCCCATCAGCGCCATGCCGTGCAGGATCGGGCGCGGAAAACCGGCCGCGGATGCCACCGCGGGATCGGCGTGCAACGGATTCAGGTCGCCGCTCAGGCGATAGATCAGCGCCAGCTGCGCGGGCGTGGCCAGTTCGCACACGTGGTCGGGCGCGCCGTCGGGCATCGTGTGCGGCGTCGGCAGCGCGTCGGTGCTGCCGCCTTCGCCGAAACCGCCGTCGCCGCGCAACAGGCTCAGTTGCACCACGGTCGCGAGCAGGCGGCCGGTATCGGCATCCGTGATGTCGCGCGTCTGCTGCAGGAACGCACCCTTGTTTTCGCCCTTGTCCCACAGGCCGGAGATGCGCGTCGTGCCCGTGACGCGGCCGCTCGCCGGCAGCGGCGCGTGAATCCGGATTTCCTGTTCGGCGTGCAGCAGCTTTTGCCAGGTGATGCCGGTGTCCGGTTCGCGTGCCCAGAAGCCCGGGTACGCGAGCACGTTCGCCATCGTCGGCAGCGCGCGCAGCGACTCGCCTTCCTTGCCTTCGTACACGTAGCGCAATTGCCCGACGTCGAGCGGATCGGCGCCGAGCCCGAGGCCGAGTGCGTAGAGCTGGGTATCGTGCAGCGAGTACGCATGCTCGATGGGCGGAAAGCGGCGGGACAGCAGGTGATCGGGCTGGAGCGGCATGGTGAATGGCGTGGCGGTTGATTCGAGTCCCTACGATGGAACCGTGCCGATCGCCGGTCAACGCATCCGCGAAGTTTGTTCCGTACCTTGGCAGATGCCCGGCCCCCAGGGTCGCCGGCCCCAATCCCCGCCTTGGCGACGCGATTTCATTTCCCGGAACGTTTCCGGCGGCGCAATTGTTTCGTGCCGGCGCTCGGCGCAGCATTTCGACGTTTTCTTCACCTTTTTTCAGGCGTACCGACATGATTCGCGATCAAGAAACGCTCAACGGCCTGCTCGACTCCATTGCCCGCTTCGTGCGCGAGCGTCTCGTGCCCAACGAGGAGCAGGTGGCCGAAACCGACGAAATTCCCGAGGACATCGTCGCCGACATGAAGGCGATGGGCCTGTTCGGCCTCACCATTCCGGAGCGCTTCGGCGGGCTGGAACTGACGATGGAGGAAGAGGTGCTCGCGGTGTTCGAGCTGTGCCAGGCGTCGCCCGTGTTTCGTTCGCTGCTGGGCACCACCGTGGGTATCGGTTCGCAGGGCATCCTGTTCGACGGCACGCCCGAGCAGCAGGAGCGCTACCTGCCGCGCCTCGCGACCGGCGAGCTGATCGCGTCGTTCGCGCTGACCGAGCCGGAGTCCGGCTCCGACGCGGCGTCGCTGCGCACCACGGCCATCCGGGACGGCGACGACTACGTGGTCAACGGCACCAAGCGCTTCATCACGAATGCGCCGCATGCGGGCATCTTCACGCTGATGGCGCGCACCAATCCGGAGGACAAGGGCTCGGGCGGCATCTCGGCGTTCATCGTCGACGCGAAGACGCCGGGCATCAGCTTCGGCAAGCGCGACAAGAAAATGGGGCAGAAGGGCGCGCACACCTGCGACGTGATCTTCGACAACGTGCGCGTGCCGGTGGCCAACCTGATCGGCGGGAAAGAGGGCCAGGGTTTCAAGACGGCGATGAAGGTGCTCGACAAGGGGCGTATCCACATCGCCGCGGTCTGCGTGGCCGTGGCCGAGCGCATGCTGTCGATGGCGTTGTCGTATGCGATGGAGCGCAAGCAGTTCGGCAAGCCCATCGCCGATTTTCAGCTCGTGCAGGCGATGCTCGCCGACAGCAAGGCCGAAATCTATGCGGCGCGCTGCATGGTGGTGGACGCCGCGCGCCGGCGCGACGCGAAGCTGCCGGTGAGCACCGAGGCGTCGTGCGCGAAGCTGTTCGCGTCCGAGATGTGCGGGCGCGTGGCCGATCGCGCGGTACAGATTTTCGGCGGCGCGGGCTACATGGCCGAATACGGCATCGAGCGGTTCTATCGCGACGTGCGGCTGTTCCGCATCTACGAAGGCACGACCCAGATCCAGCAGCTGGTGATCGCCCGCAACATGATCCGCGACGCACAATGATGCGCCGGGGCACTGATGCGGTGAGCGGCTTCGGAACCGGCAACGACGCGCGGCGGTGCGGTGCATCGCGCGCGCCGGACGACCATGCGGCGGACGGCCGGCACGCGCCCGAGGCATCGGGTGCGAACGGTACGCGGCGCGTCGAGGTGAACTGGGCGTGGGCGACCAGCAGCGCCCACTACGACTGGATGGATCACGCGCCGCACTTCGATCATCGCGACTGATCCCCATCGGGCCCGTTTCAGGCCCTTTATTCGTCGCACGCTTTCCCGCCCGTTTCGCCGCCCATCGGCCGGGCACCGGCCAGCGGGCCCACGCGCCCGCGCGCCGGCTCGCGGCCGGTCGTCTGAATACCATTCGCCGTCGCGACGCCGATTGCGGCGGCCCGAAAGTGTGACAACAATGCAGGTGGCCGCAAGCGGGCCCGATGCAAAGCGAACGAACGCCGGCGCGCTCCGCGCACCGACCGGCAACTCGATCTGGCGGCGGATGGATCGCGTCGACAGGTTTCATTCAACCTTCAACGATTCATGGCTGCCGTGACTCCAACCCCCATCCAGTCCATCCTGATCGCGAACCGCTCGGAAATCTCGATTCGCGTGATGCGTGCCGCCGCCGAGCTGAACATCCGCACGGTGGCGATCTATTCGAAGGAAGACCGCCTGGCGCTGCATCGCTTCAAGGCGGACGAGAGCTACCTGATCGGCGAGGGCAAGAAGCCGCTCGCCGCGTATCTCGACATCGACGACATCCTGCGCGTCGCGCGGCAGGCCAACGTCGACGCGATCCACCCCGGCTACGGCTTCCTGTCCGAGAACCCCGGGTTCGCGCAGGCCGTGATCGATGCCGGCATCCGCTGGATCGGCCCGTCGCCGGACGTGATGCGCACGCTCGGCAACAAGGTGGCCGCGCGCAACGCGGCGATCGCCGCAGGCGTGCCGGTGATGCCCGCGACGGCGCCGCTGCCGGACGATCTTGCCGTATGCAAGGCGCTGGCCGAAGAAGTCGGCTATCCGCTGATGCTGAAGGCGAGCTGGGGCGGCGGCGGACGCGGGATGCGCGTGCTCGAGAACGAGCGCGACCTCGAGACGCTGCTGCCCGTCGCCCGGCGCGAGGCGCTGGCCGCGTTCGGCAACGACGAGGTGTATGTCGAGAAGCTCGTGCGCAATGCGCGCCACGTCGAGGTGCAGGTGCTCGGCGATACGCACGGCACGGTCGTGCACCTGTACGAGCGCGACTGCACGGTGCAGCGGCGTAACCAGAAGGTGGTCGAACGCGCGCCGGCGCCGTACCTCGATCGCGACGGCCGGCGAGCGCTGTGCGAGTCCGCGCTGCGCCTGATGCGCGCGGTCGGCTATACGCATGCGGGCACCGTCGAGTTCCTGATGGATGCGGACACCGGCCAGTTCTACTTCATCGAGGTGAACCCGCGCATCCAGGTCGAGCACACGGTGACCGAGATGATTACCGGCATCGACATCGTGAAGGCGCAGATCCGCATCACCGAAGGCGGGCGGATCGGGCTGGCGGAGGATGCAATCGATGGCGACGGCACGATCGTCGCGCGCGCGGCCGGCGTGCCGGAACAGCACGCGATTCCGCTGAACGGCAACGCGCTGCAATGCCGGATCACGACCGAGGATCCGGAGAACGACTTCCTGCCCGATTACGGGCGGCTCACCGCGTATCGCAGCGCGGCGGGCTTCGGCGTGCGGCTCGATGCAGGCACGGCCTACGGCGGCGCGGTGATCACGCCGTACTACGACTCGCTGCTCGTGAAGGTGACGACGTGGGCGCCGACCGCGGCCGAATCGATTCACCGGATGGATCGCGCGCTGCGCGAGTTCCGGATTCGCGGCGTCACGTCGAACCTGCAGTTCCTCGAGAACGTGATCAACCATCCGGCGTTCATCGCGGGTGAGGTGACGACGCGCTTTATCGACAGGACCCCTGAACTGCTCGAATTCGCGAAGCGCGGCGACCGCGCGACGAAGCTGCTGCGCTATCTCGGCGAGCTGAACGTGAACGGCAATGCCGAGATGAGCGGCCGCACGCTGCCGGCGCTGCCGCTGCAGAAGCCGGTGCTGCCGAAGATCGATACGGCGGCGGCGATCCCGGCCGGCACGCGCGATCGCCTGCGTGAGCTGGGCCCGGAGAAATTCGCGCGCTGGATGCTCGACCAGAAGCAGGTGCTGCTGACCGACACGACGATGCGCGATGCGCACCAGTCGCTGTTCGCGACGCGCATGCGCACGGCCGACATGCTGCCGATCGCGCCGTTCTATGCACGCGAGCTGCCGCAGCTGTTCTCGCTCGAATGCTGGGGCGGCGCGACCTTCGACGTCGCGCTGCGGTTCCTGAAGGAAGACCCATGGGAGCGGCTCGCGCTGCTGCGCGAACGCGTGCCGAACATCCTGTTCCAGATGCTGCTGCGCGGCTCGAACGCGGTCGGCTATACGAACTACGCGGACAACGTCGTGCGCTTCTTCGTGCAGCAGGCCGCGAGCGCGGGCGTCGACGTGTTCCGCGTGTTCGATTCGCTGAACTGGGTGCGCAACATGCGCGTGGCGATCGATGCGGTGGGCGAGAGCGGGATGCTGTGCGAAGGCGCGATCTGCTACACCGGCGACCTGTTCGACACGTCGCGCTCGAAGTACGACCTCAAGTACTACGTCGGCATCGCGCGCGAACTGCAGCAGGCCGGCGTGCATGTGCTCGGCATCAAGGACATGGCCGGCATCTGCCGCCCGCAGGCCGTCGCGACGCTCGTGAAGGCGCTGAAGGAGGAAACCGGGCTGCCCGTGCATTTCCACACGCACGACACGAGCGGCATCGCCGCGGCGTCGGTGCTCGCGGCGGTCGAAGCCGGCTGCGACGCGGTGGACGGCGCGCTCGACGCGATGAGCGGCCTCACGTCGCAGCCGAACCTGTCGAGCATCGCGGCGGCGCTGGCCGGTAGCGAGCGCGATCCTGGCCTGAATGCCGACCGTCTGCACGAAGCGTCGATGTACTGGGAGGGCGTGCGCCGCTACTACGCGCCGTTCGAATCCGAGATCCGCGCGGGCACGGCCGACGTCTATCGCCACGAGATGCCCGGCGGCCAGTACACGAACCTGCGCGAGCAGGCGCGCTCGCTCGGCATCGATCATCGCTGGACCGAGGTGTCGCGTGCCTATGCGGACGTGAACCGGCTGTTCGGCGACATCGTGAAGGTCACGCCGACGTCGAAGGTGGTCGGCGACCTCGCGCTGATGATGGTCGCGAACGATCTCGGCGTGGACGACGTGCGCAACCCGGACAAGGACATCGCGTTCCCCGAGTCGGTCGTGTCGCTGTTCAAGGGCGAGCTGGGCTTCCCACCGGACGGCTTTCCGGCGGCGCTGTCGCGCAAGGTGATCAAAGGCGAGCCGCCGGCGCCGTACCGCCCGGGCGACCAGATTCCGCCGGTCGATCTCGACGCGGCGCGCGCGCAGGCCGAGGCCGCTTGCGAGCAGCCGCTCGACGATCGGCAACTGGCGTCGTACCTGATGTATCCGAAGCAGACCGTCGACTACTACGCGCACGTTCGCGCATACAGCGACACGTCGGTGGTGCCGACGCCCGCGTTCCTGTACGGGCTGCAGCCGCAGGAGGAGGTGGCGATCGACATCTCGCCGGGCAAGACGCTGCTGGTATCGCTGCAGGGCCAGCACGCGGATGCGCAGGACGGCATCGTGAAGGTGCTGTTCGAGCTGAACGGCCAGTCGCGCTCGGCGCTGGTCGAGCAGAAGACGGTCGTGCACGCGGGCAAGGAGCGCCACGGGCTGCAGCGCGCCGATCCGGGCAATCCGCTGCATATTGCCGCGCCGATGCCGGGCTCGGTGGTGACGGTGGCCGTGCAGCCGGGGCAGCGCGTGACGGCCGGCACGACGCTGATCGCGCTGGAGGCGATGAAGATGGAAACGCATATCGCGGCGGAGCGCGACTGCGAAATCGCGGCCGTGCATGTGAAGCCCGGCGAGCGGGTTGCGGCGAAGGATCTGCTGATCGAGTTGAAGGGAGGGGACTGAGGTGTGCCGACTGCACGATGAATTTGGCTGATGTCGTGCAAGGGGGGCGTGCGCTGCTGCGCGGATCGGTGACGCATGCCCGAATGGCCGGGTGAGCGGTGCCGGCACGTAGCGACATGGGCCGGGCACCTCGATCGGTTCCTTTCTCTCAAGCCAGGTGGTAACGGCTCCCGCGTGGAGCTGTTACCGCGCTTTTGCTCCAGTCACGGCGGCTGGCCAGCGCCCGCTCGTCTTTAACCGCTGCAAGCGCACCTTCGCGTTGAACGTCGTTGAGTGCGTCCATCGCGTTCTCTTCATCACGGTCTCGATGGCTTTGTCGGCACGATCGCCAGCCAGGGAACCGGGCGCTCCGCTTATCCGGTTGTCCGCATCTGTGCGGCCACCCCTGCATCCATCGCGAATTCCATTATTTGTGCGCGCGCTATCCGTTTTGATGCGTGCGTCATATCCATAGAAGAAATGACTGCAACGGGGCAGTCGTGCGTTCTCCATAATCGAAGACGCATGTGAAATTGCCTGCCCGTTCGACACTTCTTCACGACAGCTTTAATCCGGTGAGCCCGGCCTTTCGCGAGGTCGAGTTCGATGTCTCATTTCCTTTCGATTTTCGACCGATGACGAAGGATACGAAAGTGAGCAACGTACGCATTGATCAGATTGCCTTCCTGACAGCGGGAAATTACCCCGGCGAAGACGCAGCGGAGGGATTCGAGCGGGCGCTCGACCTGTTCCGCGCGGGCGAAGCGCTCGGCTACGACGGTGCCTGGATACGGCAACGTCATCTCGAGCGCGCCGTCTCGTCAGCTACCACGTTTCTCGCGGCGGCGAGCCAGCGCACGACCCGGATCGAATTGGGCACGGCGGTCATCCAGATGGGCTACGAGAATCCGTTTCGGCTGGCCGAGGATCTCGCCACCGTCGACGTGCTCTCGCGCGGGCGGCTCAATGTCGGACTCAGTGCGGGCGCGCCGATTCACGGGGCGCTGCTGGGCGAACGCCTGTTCGACACCGATCCGGAGCTTGTCGACTTCTCGCATGCGCGCCTGGCCCGGCTGCGCCGCAATCTCGCCGGCGACTGGCTCGGTGACGAAGATACGTTCGTGGAATCGGCCGCGGGCAAGGTCAGGCCGCGCGTGAGCCCCTTTGCACCCGGCTTGACGGGGCGGCTCTGGTACGGCGGAGGTTCCAGGCGCTCGGCCGAATGGGCCGGCCGGAACGGATTCAACCTGCTGATCGCCAACGTGACCACGGGCGAGGGCACCGACAGTCATCTCGACGCCCAGTTGCGGCAACTGGAGCTGTATCGCGACCATTGGCATGAAGCCCACGCACCGCGTATCTCGCTGGGGCGTGTGATCGTCCCAACCGACGGCGCGAGCGCGAAAGAGCGCGAACGCTATCGCCAGTTCGCCGACGCGCGTCATGCCCGCACGCTTGCGCCACAGGGCGAGCGACGCACGCTGTACGCGCCGGATCTCGTCGGCACCTCGGACGAAATCCTGGAGCGGCTGCTCGCCGATCCGGTGGTCGGGCAGGTGCGGGAACTGCGCGTCGAGTTGCCTTACGACCTGCCATTCGAGAACTATCTGCAGATCCTCGATGATGTCGTGACGCGTATCGCACCGGCACTCGGCTGGCGCCCCGCCGATCGGCGTGAACCGGCGGCGGCCTGAGCGGCGGCGCGTAGGCGCGGCAGCGGAGCGAACACCGCGCCGGATCGCATCGATTTCATCATTCGCGCCGTACCACGTCCTGTCGCGCGAGTCGGTCGCGGTGGCCATCGACTGACCGGGCGTCTGGTATGCATCGCTCGCGGGCCAGCGCGCGAACGGGCCGGATCAAATGCAGGCGGGTGTCGACGCGGTTGCCGGATACCCGTCTCCCTGCTCGACAAGGCGCGCGGATTCGTCGTCGACGCCGTCCGAGCGAAGCCGGGTGACACGACTATTTCAAACACGGTCAACACGTCATGCGCTCCGCTGTCGTCATCGGAAGGCCGACCTGATTCGTCCCGTCCGGGGTACGTAGCCGATCCGATCGGGCATCCGCGGATACCTCGTTGCACGTGTTGCCATCGCGCGAGCGGGCTCAACCAACCGCGTAACGCGAAAGGGCGTCGATCGATTGCCGGCACCGACGGAATCGGTGTCATGTTCCGTACTTCGATTGCGTTCGGCGCATGCGCTCCGTCTCGAACAGATCGCCCACGCCCGATCCTTTACCCAAAGCCCGCTATCACCGTTTCCGCCGATATTCCAAAGTACGGAACATATCGTCGCTGCAATTTGACTCGACTCCCGTTGGCTCGTGTAATGCAAGACATCGGATGGCTGCACGTCGCGGGCAACCGGTACACGCAGTTCATGGCCGCTTTCAGAGCCGAATCGAGACAAATGGAGCAATCGATGTCGCCGCAGGCAACCCGGGCAGCGCCGCGCATGTCAGCGCAGGAAGACGCGAATTGGCACGACGCGTCGATCGGAGACGGCGAGAGCCAGGACGGCGGGCACGCGTCCCGCGCGATGGTCGTGCCGCTCGCGCGCAGCCTCGCGATCCTGGCCGCGTTTTCGCCGCACGCGCCGTGGCTCGGCAACCAGGAGCTCGTGAGCGAAACGGGCATCCCGGCCCCGACGGTGTCGCGGATGGTGCGCTCGCTCGTCGCGCTCGGCTACCTTCACTATTCGCCACAGCGCCGCAAGTACCGGCTGGCGGCACCCGTGCTGTCGCTCGGCTATGCAGCGATCGCGCATTCCAACGTTCAACTGCTCGCCCGCCTCGAAATGCAGGCGTTCGCGAACGCGAACGAAACCTATGTGATGCTCGGCACGCGCGACCGTCTCGACGTGATCGTGCTGGAAACGTGCGCGGGCAAGCCCGCATCGGTCGATCTCAAGCTGCACGCGGGCACGCGGCTGCGCATCGCGTCGTCGCCGATGGGCTGGGCGCTGCTGGCGGCACTGCCGGAGCTCGAGCGCTTCTACCTGCTCGGCAACATCGAACGCAAGACCGGGCGCGACTGGCCCAATCTGCGCCGCCGCATCAGCGAAGGCATTTCCCAGGTGCACAACGTCGGCTACTGCATGTCGCTCGGCGAATGGGAGCCGGACCTGACGATTCTCGCTGTGCCGCTGGTCGTCCAGGATCACACGCCGCTCGTGCTGGCCTGCATCGGCCGCAGCGCGCGGCTGGGGCGCGCGCGGGTCGAACGGGAACTCGGGCCGAGGCTCGTCGCGGCCGCGCAGCACTTGCAGGAGCAGGCAGTCGTGATCGACTGACGCGAACATGAATACCACCGACAAGCAACAGGGCGTCACGCTGACCGTCGAACGCGGGCTCGAAGTGCTCCACGCATTTCGTGCGGCCCGCGCGCCGTTGTCCAACGCGGAGCTGGTGCGGCGCACCGGTCTTCCAAAAGCCACGGTGTCGCGCCTGACGACGACGCTGATCTCGATCGGCTATCTACGCCGGGTGGGCGGCGGGCGCCAGTTCGAACTCAGCGCCGGTGCATTGAGCATCGGCCATGCGTATCTCGAAGCGAATCCCGTCACGCGTCTCGTCACGCCGGTGATGCAGAAGCTCGCCGACAAGCTGAACCTGTCGGTGGCGCTGGCCGTCCCGCATCGACTCGACATGGTGTACATCGCATGGCGCGCGAGCGCCCGGATCGCCACGCTGCGGCTGGGCGTCGGTTCGCTGTTGCCGATGGCGTCGACCGCGGTCGGGCGCGCATATCTGTACGCGCTGCCGGATGCGATGCGCGAGCCGCTGATCGCCGCGCTGCTCGAAGCGGCCGGCGACGATGCAGGCACGGTGCGCGAGAACCTCGAGGCGGCGTTCGAGGATCTGCGCCAGACGGGCGTCTGCATGTCGGTGGGCGAATATCAGCGCAATGCGTATGGCGTCGCGGTGCCGATCGTGGTCGGCCGTACCCGCACGCTGATGGCGCTGAATTGCGGCGCGGTGGAACTGGAGCCGGACATGGCGGCGATCCGCCAGCGCGTCGCGCCCGAACTGAAGACGGCGGCGGAAACGCTGTCCGTGATCCTGAGCGATATCGACTGCGAGCCTTGATGCGCATGTCATGAGGTCGTGCACCGGCGGCATCCGCAACGGTGCGCAATCATCTAACTAATGGTAGTTACTTTGACGTATTCGGTGTTTCCGAAACGAGGAGAAGTGGACGATGGTTGGAGTGAACGACGTTCCCGGCCCTGCGCTGGCGATCGTGCAGGCCGCGTGGAACGCGGCTGCGCAAGACTGGAATCCGGACGCGCTGGCCGGGGTCTACACGGCCGACGCCTTGTTCTTCGGCGGGCGTCCTGGCCACTCGACCGGGCCTGACGCGATACACGCGTACTTCGCGTCGTACGCCGGCGTGATCCGGTCGGCGACGCTGGAACTGGTGGAGCAACACTTCATCCGGTTCGGCGACGACTGCTTTCTCGCGCAAGGCTATGGCGAATTCGCGTTCGTGCTCGGCGACGGCAACACGTCGCGCTCGCGGTTGCGCACGACGCTCGTGATCGCGTCGCAGGCGGGCGAATGGAAGATCCGCCAGCATCATTTCTCGGCGTCGCCGGAGACGCCGCCGATCTGACGTGCATCGCCGATGCGGCGCGTGCCGCATCGGCCGGGACTCAAGCGGCGCTAACGTGACGCATCAGGAACGCCTCGGCGGCCTCGCCGAACACGTCGTTGCGATCGCCGGCGACCATGTGGCCCGCGGCGGCGACGTTCACGTATTCCGCGTGCGGGCAGAGGTCGAGAAATTCGCGCACGCCTGCTTCGCTGACCACGTCCGAACTGCCGCCGCGCACCAGCAGCGCGGGCAGCGTCAGGTTGCGTGCGCAGGCCGAGAAGCGGGCGTGACGCGCCGGCAGGTCGATCGTGCGGGCCAGGAACCGCGGGTCCCAGTGCCAGTGATAGCGGCCGTCGTCGCCGAGCCGGACGTTCTTCGACAGGCCGGCCGGATTGCCCGGGCGCGTGCGGTTCGAGCGGTAGCGGCCGATCGCATCGGCGACTTCGTCGAGCGAGCCGAACCCGTCGGCGTTCTGCGCCATGAAGGTGCGGATGCGCGCGACGCCGGCCGGCTCGGTGTACGGCACGATGTCAACGAGAATCAGCGCGCGCGCATCGACCTGGCGCTCGCCGATCGCGACGAGGCTCGTGCCGCCGCCGAGCGATGCGCCGATCAGCGCGGGGCGACGTCCGCCGAGCGTGGCGACGATCTGGCGCAGGTCGCGGACGAACGCATCCTGGTCGTAGTCGCCGTCGGCGCTCCAGTCCGAGTCGCCGTGTCCTCGCGCGTCGTACGCGAGCGCGTAGTAGCCGGCGTCGGCCAGACGTTCGCCCGTGCCGCCCCATGCGTGGCGCGTCTGGCCGCCGCCGTGCAGCAGGATGACCGGTGGCGCGTCCGGGTGCCCCCACGTATCGCCGGCGAGCCGCACGCCGTCCGTGCCTTGCCACAGGTGCATCGGATCGGGGGTGCCGGGAAGCCGGCTGCCGGATTTCGTCGGGGCGGGGGTGAACGGGGTGGTCGATGGATGCATGGGCGTGACGACGGGCGGCTGAAGAGGAAAGGCGGGCGGATCGGGCAGCCCGGCGATGCTTCAAACTTCGCCGGTGCGGTTGTGAGTGTCAACGTGCGCAAGCGCGCCGTTTCGTACAGTGACGCCGCGCGCGGCATGTGGCCCGGCGCGCATGTCGAGGGTGACGTCGCGCGAGACGTCGAGCGTTTCCGCTTCGAGCAGGAGATTCAGGCAATCGTGGCGATGACGACGCGCGCCCGGCGAGCCGGCCGACGGCAACCCGATGCGCTGGTCCGCCTGGTGAAATTCGGCTACCCTCTCGAACATTAGTTTTGTACCGGATGGCGGTGGGCAAGAGGATCAGGCAGTATCGCGGGAAAACGGCGCGCGCCGCCGCAGGCCCCGGTTCCGCCGACGCGGCACGCGGTTTCCTCATTCATCTAGATGCTTGATAACAGACGGCTGATACACGAACGTGCGTAAGAAAAATGTAAATCCCAGCGCGGATACGCGGGAAACCTTGTTGCGGCTCGCCGCGCGTTCCTTTGCGACGCAGGGCTATGCAGCGACGACGATGCGTTTCATCGCGGACCAGGCGGGGATCGAGGCGGCCAGCATCTACTATCACTTCTCGTCGAAGGAAGAGCTGGTGGACGTCGTGATGGAGCATGGTGCGGAGAGCATCGTGCAGCACATCAACGAGCACTTCGCCGCGCTGCCGCCCGGTGCGACGGCCGACGCGCGCTTCAAGGCGGCGCTGATCGGGCAGATGAGCGCGCTGATCAAGTTCGGCGACTACGCGCTCGCGCACAGCCGGCTCCTGACCCAGCTGCCCGACAAGGTGCGGGAGCGTCAGGTCAAGCGGCGCGAGCGGCATCAGCAGCTGTGGACCGCGGTGTTCGACGACCTGCGCGCCGAAGGGTGGCTGCGCGAAGACGTCGACGACGCGCTGTGCCGCGTCTTCGTGCTCGGCTGCATCAACTCGGTCCAGACCTGGTTCGATCCGAAGAAAGGGTCGCTCGACCATGTCGCGGATCAGCTCGTCAGGATGTTCTTCGAAGGCGTACAACCGGCCACGAAAACGCCTGCCGCGAAGGCGCCCGCCGCGAAAACGCGGCGCGGCAGCCGCAAGACGGAACTCGCCGCATCCTGACTTCGCGCCAGCGGTAGCGGCCGCCCTGTCAGGCGGCCGCGTTCATCAGCAGCATGGCCGGGTCGTGCGCGGCCTGGCGCGCAAGAAAACGCAGCACGACATGGGCGAACAGGTCGTAGTGTTCTCCCGCGACCGTGTGCCCGGCATCCTGCACATCCGCATATTCGGCGTGCGGGCACAGCTTCAGGAATTCGCGCGCGCCTTGCTCGCTGACGATCTCCGACGCTTCGCCGCGCACGAGCAAAGTCGGCAGCTTCAGGCGGCGGGCGCTCGCCGAAAAGCGTGCGTGGCGGCGCGTCAGGTCGCGCGGCCACGCGAGAAAGAGCGGGTCCCAATGCCACCGGTATTTGCCGTCGTCGTAGCGCAGGCTGCGGGTCACGCTTTCCTGCGACAGCGCATGAGCCGGAAGCGAACGATAGCGGCGGATCGCGTCGGCCGCTTCGTCGGGCGACTCGAAGCCTTCCGCGGGCTGCCGCATGAACGAATGCAGGCGTGACGCACCGTCGGGTTCGATGTGCGGCGTGATGTTCACCAGCACGAGCGCCTGCGCGTCGAGATACCCTTCGCCGACGGCGAGCAGGGCCGTGCCGCCGCCCAGCCCCGCGCCGACGAGGATCGGCCGCCGGCCGTCGAGCGTGGCGACCACCCGTTCGAGATCGCGGATCATCGCGCCCTGGCTGTAGTTGGCGGTCAGCGACCAGCCCGAATCCCCGTGGCCCCGTGCATCGAACGCGATCGCATGAAAGCCCGCCGCGCCGAGCGAGCGGGCCATGCCGGCCCACGCGTGGCGCGTCTGCCCGCTGCCGTGCAGCAGGATGACGGGCGTGCCATCGGGGTCGCCCCATGCACTGCCCGCCAGTTGAATGCCGTCCCTGGTCTGCCACGTACGCGGCGTGCCGGTCAGGCAAGCCGCGCGTGTTCCCGTCGTCGTCGAAGTGTTCATGATCCGTTGCTTCCCGCGTTGCGATGCCGCGCCGCGCTGAAATCCACCTGTATGCGCATAAGGTCGCGGCCGCATGCAGCGGGGTCAATCGGGATCGACGAAACGTTCCGTACTCCGGTCGAATTGCGCTTGATCAGAACTTCTTGTTGATCCCGACGATGCTGCCGATGGTCGTGCCCCGCGCGCCGAACATCGCGTTGTCGATCGACAGCCCGGTTTTCTCGGTGCCGCGGTTGTTCGCCGCACCGATTTCCCAGTACAGCGACGTCGCTTTCGACAGGAAATACCGGGTCGTCAGTGCGCCCATGATCGAGCGATTGTTCGAGTCGTGCGGGTCGCGGATGTACCACACGCCCGAGTTGATATCGACCTGCGGAACCGGGTAGTAGTCGAAGCCGAGATTCCACACGTTGTTGGTGCCGCCGTTCACGGCGTCGCCGACGATCGTCGTGGGCACCTTGTAGCTGGTGAACGACCCCTTCACCGTGATCGGGCCGAAGCTGTAGCCCGCGCCGATCATGCGCCCGAGGAACGGCTGCTGGAACGTCGTGAGCGTCGGGGTGCTCCTGCCCGAACTCGAGTCGTACATTGCCGCGTTGATGAAGAGCCCGCGATACGCGTAGCGCAGGGCGACCGAATATTGCTGCCCCGCGCGAAAGTCACCCGCGACGCCGCCGGGCGCAACCATCGCGTGGGCGGAAAAGCCCGCGATCTGCGGGCTCGTATAGGTGATCGCGTTGGGATTGAACGTGCCCACGAACGTCTGGTCGGCATAGACCGAGAACGCGGTGCCGAACTGCCCGGCGTTGCGCGGGTCGGATTCGTAGATCGCGAGCACGAACGGCGAATACTGCACGCCGGCCTTCAGTTCGCCGTAGCGGCCGTTGAGTGCGATCCACGCCTGCCGCCCGAAGAAGTTGCCGTTGCTGTTGTCGTAGCCGCCGTTGGCCACGCTGAAGCCGTTTTCCATCTTGAAGGTCAGCTTCATCCCGCCGCCGAGGTCTTCCTGCCCGAGCAGGCCGAAATTGGATGGTTCCAGCCCGCCGTTGATCAGCCCGAACTGCTTGCCGCCGTTGCCGCCGGTCGCCGCATTGCGCGTCTTGCTGGTGTACAGGAAGCCCGTATCCAGCGTGCCGTAGAGCGTGACGCTGCTTTGCGCCCAGGTCCAGGCCGGCAGGATCGAGATGCCAAGCACGAGGATCGTCTTTTTCTTGAGGCGGCCGGGCAAGGGGCGAACATTCATTTCGGTATCCGAATCTAATGGGTGACTGGAAGGGAGTCGCTTCTGGTGCAATCGGTGCTGCCTCGAACCGTGTACAAGCCTCCGGCGGCGGTGGCCGGGACCGCGTGGGATTTAATCTAACGTTCGGTAGAGTGAATGTCGGAACATTGAATCTCCATTGGGTCTAACCCGCATCGGATTCGCGTCTGATCGAACGCATGAGTCGACGTGTTCCGTACTTCAGTTCATGATCGACACGGAAAAATATGGAAAATAATTCGCCATGCGTAGTAATTTTTATCCGGCATCGATGATGGAGGCGGGGTTTGATCAATGTCGTTCGAGAGCAGTCGAGCGTGACGACGTGTTGTCGCGTTTCGTCGAACGGAACGACACATTCTGACGAATGCGCCTTGATCGGATTCATGGCATGAATCCGGGTCGAAAATGTGTTGCCGAATATTTCTTGCGCGGATCGTACGGACGAGTTCGGGCACGACAAGTGCCCTGTTCGCGGTGTCGATGAGGAAGGTGCCGGACGGCGTCTTGCGGGAGCGACGTGCGAAAGATGCCGATCTATCCGCGCGAGGCGAGGCGGAATCGAAGAGCGCAACGCGACAGGCGCGCTGCGCATATCGAACGCGCAAGTGGAATGGCCACCCCGGAAAGGGCGGCCGGCGACGCCAGGGTCGCGCTGAGGTTGGCGACTTCGTGCGGCTGGCCCACGCGGCTCATCGGCAGCATGGGCCTGGTGTTACGAAATGCCGGAACGGCAAAGGCGTACGCTCAGCCGGCCGATCGTGCCCGCGCGCCGTCCCGGCCGGAATCGGGGCCGAGCATGCGCATGATCGATGCGACGTCGTCCGCACGCTCGAGCGTGAAGACCGCGTCGATCACATCGTCGATCCGGCCGGCGGGCAGCACGTCCTCGACATTGCGGCGGAACTTCGCGATCAGCTCGTCGTCGGTCATCAGGCTCGCCGGGTCGGGCGACGGGCTGCCTTTCGGGTAACGCCGCTCGTCGACGAACGTCCGGCCGCGCGCGGACACTTCGATCTTCGCCGGCCGGCTGGCGGCGTGGCCGGACAGCAGTTCGACGTAGTTCGGATGCACCTCGTGCGTGACCTTGTCCATCAGCGCCATCACGGACGGCCCGAAGACGAGCGCGGGATCCTGCCATGCCTTGCCGGGCGGCGGCCGATGCGCGCCGAGCGCGAGGCCGTGCGCGATGCTGAACTGCGCATCGTGAACGTGTTCGATGTTCCGGTTGAGCCACACGGGCTGCTCGACGAAACCTTCGACCCACGCCTTGATGCCGGTGATTTCATGCGGCGCGATGTCGTTCGTTTCGACGATTTCAGTGAGGCCGTCGAGCAGTGCGTGAAGAATGCGGCAATGCGGGTAGGGTTTGAACGCCTGTTCGGACGGAAAGCGCCAGTCGGTGCCCAGCGCGTCGGTGATGTGCTGCGGCTCCCAGCGTTGCGTGCCGATGAAGCGCGGGAAGCCGTACTCGCGATCGTCGAGGATCTGCGTGTCGCCGCGATGGCCGAGTTCGGCCATGTGCGCGGCCGTCATCGCCGCCTGCGTGAGCGCGCCCGCAAGCAGGTACTTGATCGTCGAGCTCGGGGCGTGCTGAAACCATGCGACCTGCGAATTCACCGGCGCAATGCTGCCGGCGATGCCGAGCGCGTTCGGCAGCACGGCGGGCGCCAGCGCCTTCAGCCTGACGATCGCGGCGGTCGCGCCGAATACGGTGCTGCTGTAGCCGTACACGGGCGGCGGCGCCACCTTGCCGTCGCGCGTGTCGCGCAGGTAATCCATCGCCTTGCCGATCCGGTACGACATTTCGTGCGACAGCGCGATCGCCTCGATCAGCGCCCGGCCGCTCGCGTGCGACGTCTCCGCGACGGCGAGCGCGCCGGGCAGCACATACGGCGTCACATGGCCGGGCGGCACGACGGCATCCATGTCGAGCGCGTTGATGAGTTCGCCGTTCGCGAATGCCGCGCCGGACATCGACACGCGCTCGCCGGTGCCGATGATGGTCGCGTCGCCGTGGCCGCCCGTCAGCCGCGCATAGTCGATGCCGATGCGCCCCTTCGGTTCGTCGACGGCGGCAACCGCGCAGCCGATCGAGTCGAGCAGGATGCGCTTGCACGCATCGACGACGGGGGCGGGGAGCTGATCGTAACGGGTGCCGGCGGTGAAGTCCGCGAGCTGCTGGATGATGGTGTCAGGCATGGTGCGGTGGTCCTGTGGGAGAAGCGGTGAGGCGCGATGCGATCGCAGCGCGTCGTGCGTTTGCTCGGATCATTTAGTCGCGTGTGCGTCGCCGTTCGCAATGCCCGTATTCAAAGCGTTCCATCCTTCGAAAATTTCGTGCAGTGCAACGTGCGGGCTACGGGGATTCCCTGATGGGAAATACGCCGCGGGAAAATAGAATAACTACTGTTTGTTAGGTAAAGCAATACGGCGACGCGCTCTCGCATTGCTCCGGGCGTTGCGTTTCAACACGGATTTCTTCCTCCGGCGGGCTCGATGCATGAGCGCCGCCGCTTCAACACGATTCCGGGCCACGCATGCAATACGAGAGCGAGTTCGGTCAGGAATCGATCGACGCGTACACGCAGACCAAGTCGATCATGCTGCGCATGTGATTTTCACCAACCAGAACAGAACGAAATTGAAGGAGACGCCAGTGAGCGTAAACATTCCGGGCTTCATCGACGGCAACAAGAAACTGCTGATCGGCGGCCAATGGGTCGAGCCGGTGGGCGGCGAGCATATCGAGGCAATCAATCCGGCCACCGGCGAGGTGCTGTGCCACATCGCGAAGGGCGGCACGCAGGACGTGGAGCGGGCGGTCGCGGCCGCGCGCCGCGCGTTCGAGGGGGCGTGGAGCCGCTTCACGCCGCATGAGCGGCGCAAGCTGCTCCTGCGCGTGCACGACGTCATTCTCGACCACTTCGACGAGCTCGCGCTGATCGAGACGCTCGACATGGGCGCGCCGCTGGCGCGCACGCGCGGCTACAAGGAATGGCTGTCGCAACTGCTGCAGTTCTACGCGTCGCAAACCGGCGCCGGCACGGTGCAGGCCGCGCCGATGTCGATCGCGCCCGGTTTCACCGCGCTCAAGCACCTGATGCCGGTGGGCGTGGTCGGCGGCATCATCCCGTGGAACGGCCCGCTGATGGGGTTGTGGTGGATCTACGGCCCCGCACTGGCCACCGGCTGCACGGCGGTGCTCAAGCCGGCCGAGGATGCGTCGCTGTCGTCGCTGCGCGTGTCCGAACTGATGATGGAAGCCGGCGTGCCCGACGGCGTGATCAACGTCGTGACCGGCTACGGCAAGGACGTCGGCCAGGCGCTGGCCGAGCATCCGGACGTTGACCGGGTGGCCTTCACCGGCTCGGTGGGCACCGCGCAGGCGATCGTGCGCGCATCCGCAGGCAACCTGAAGCGCCTGCAGCTCGAACTCGGCGGCAAGTCGCCCGACATCGTGTTCGCCGATGCCGATCTCGACAAGGCCGTGCCCGGTGCGGCGATGGGCGTGTTCACCAATACCGGCCAGGTGTGCGTGGCCGGCACGCGGATCTTCGTGCAGCGCGCGATCCACGACGAATTCGTGCAGCGCATTGCCGCGTTCGCGAAGACGATCCGGATCGGCGACGGCCTTGCACCCGATACGCAGATCGGCCCGCTGATTTCGCAGCGCCAGCTCGAGCGCGTGATGCACTACGTCGACATCGGCGGCAAGGAAGCCACGCTCGTGCACGGCGGCCGGCGCCCGGGCGGCGAGCTGGCGCGCGGCTATTTCGTCGAGCCGACGGTGTTCGCCAACGTGCGCAACGACATGACCATCGCGCGGGAGGAAATCTTCGGGCCGGTGGCGTCGGTGATCCCGTTCGACACGACGGAGGAGGCGCTGCAGCTGGCGAACGACACGCCGTACGGCCTGGCCGGCGGCGTGTGGACCAGCAGCCTGTCGACCGCGCACAAGGTGTCGCAAGGCATTCGCTCGGGCACGGTCTGGGTCAATTGCTACGGCGTGATCGACCCGGCCGTGGGCTTCGGCGGCACGAAGATGAGCGGCTACGGATGGAAGGGCGGGAAGGAGCACGTCGAAAGCTTCCTGTATCCGAAGGCGACCTACATCAACCTGGGCTGAGCCGGCGCGCACGCGCTCGACCCCGTTGCAAGACAATCAGGAGACAAGGACATGAAAGGCGTCGTGTTCAGAGGCGAACGGAAGCTGGAGATCCTGGATTTCGACGACCCGGTGCCCGGCCCCGGCGAGGCCGTGATCGAGATGAAGGCCTCCGGCATGTGCGGCAGCGACCTGCATTTCTATCGCAACAAGCCGGCCGACGTGATCCGCTCGCTGGGCTTCAAGGATCTCGCGTCGCGCGGCATGTCGGAGGACACGCCCGTCATCGGCGGCCACGAGCCTTGCGGCCAGATCGTCGCAGTCGGCGCGGGCGTCGATCCGCGCGCGTTCAAGGTCGGCGATCGCGTCGCGGTGTTCCACTACGAAGGCTGCCTGCATTGCGACCACTGCCGTACCGGCTGGACGCAGATGTGCAGCCATGGCGCGGACATTCACGGCGTGATCAAGCACGGCGGCCACGCGCACTACATGAAGGTGCCCGCGACGTCGCTGGTCCATTTGCCCGACGAAGTATCGTTCGCCGCCGGCGCGGCCATTTCGTGCGGCACGGGGACGGCCTGGGGCGCGCTGCTGCGCCTCGACATCAGCGCGCGCGACACGCTCGCGGTGTTCGGGCTGGGCCCGGTCGGTTTGTCTGCGGTGCAGCTGGCCGCGGCGATGGGCGTGGAAGTCATCGGCGTGGACATCGCAGCCGATCGCGTCGCGCGCGCCACGGAATTCGGCGCAACCCACGTGATCGACGGCAGCACGCAGGACCCGGTCGAGGCGATCCAGAAGCTCACCGGCGGCCTGGGCGTGACCTGCGCGATGGACTGCGCGGGCGGCGAAGTGCCGCGGCAACAGGCGGTGCGCAGCACGCGCCCGTGGGGCCGCATCGCGCTGGTGGCCGTGGGCGGCAACCTCAACGTCGACGGCATGAAGGACGTGATCGGCAAGCAGCGCACCATCATCGGGTCGTACACGTTCTCGGAAGTCAGCATGAAGGAATGCATCCATTTCGTCGCGGATCACGGCGTGGACGTCGACAAGCTGTTCACCGACTACTGGAAGCTCGACCAGGCCGACGAAGCGTATCGGACGTTCGACGCACAGTCGGGCGGCAAGGGCGCGTTCCTGTTCTGACCGCTCGCGCCGGCCGGAACCTGATACCCGGGCATGTGCCGGGACACCCCATTTCGAATTCGACTCTCCAGGAGCAATTCATGACCAGTACCCACGAGAACCGGCCCGTCGCGCCGGACAACTGCCCGCCGCTCGAACAAGCGGTGGTGCGCTTCATCCAGGAACTGAAATACGAGCATCTCGACGCGCATGCGCACGCCGGCATCAACCGGCTGATGCGCGACCAGATTGCGTTGCAGGTCGGCATCTCGAAGCTGCCGTGGTCGATGCAGCTGCTCGACTATGCGAAGGCCCAGCAGCGTCCGGGCAACAGCCGCGTGAGCGCGTCGGCGCTGACGATGAGCGCGGCGGACGCGGCGTTCGTCAACGGCTCGTACGGCCACGGCTTCGAGTACGACGACGCGCACGGCCCCAGCTACAGTCACCCCGGCAGTTGCGTGATTCCTGCCGCGCTCGCGATCGGCGAGGAGCTGGGTTCGTCGCTCGAGGACATCATCGTCGCGATGGTAGCCGGTTATGAGGTGTACGCGAGCATCGGCATGCTGGCTGCCCCCGAGTTGCTGCAGCGCGGTTTCCATCCGCATGCCACGCTGTCCAATTTCGGCGCGGCGGCCGTGGCGGCCAAGCTGCGTGGCTTCGATGCCGAAACGACGCTGCACGCGCTGGCGATTGCGCTGAGCCACGTGTCGGGCACGACGGAGTACACGTCCACCGGCGGCTCGATCAAGCGGATCCATGCGGGCATCGGCACGCGCAACGGGATGGCGGCGGCCGACATGGCCCGCGCCGGCATCACGGGCCCGCGCGCGTTCCTGAGCGGCAACAAGGGCTTCTTCCGCACGTTGCTGCAACGCCCGGCCGGCGACGCGGCCGAACGGCGCTTCGTGATCGACCGGCCGTTCGAGATCGGCACGGTGTGGCTGAAGGCGTACTGCGCGTGTTACTGCACGCATGCGTACATCGACGCGCTGCGGCCGTTCGCGGCGCGCCGCGACGAGATCGCCGACATCCACCTGAAGATCACGCCGCATTTCAACGTCGTCGTCGGCACGGCCAACGCCAACGCTTACGAGCCGAAGAACATCGAGCACGTGCAGTTCAGCCTGCCGATCCAGGCGGCGTTCACGCTGCTGGGCCACGGCAATGGCTATCCCGTCCATCGCGACTACCTCGCCGGCAAGGTGGACATGGCGCCGGTCATCGAGATCGCGCGCAGCATCCGCATCACCGAGGAGCCCGCGCTCGAAAAGCAGTATCCCGGCAAGTTCGTGGCCGACGTGACCGTGACGTTCAAGGACGGTCGCACCGAGCACGTGTTCGTCGGCGACCCGATCGGCACCGACACGAATCCGATGCCCGAGCGCGAGCAGGACGCGAAGTTCATGGACCTGACCCGGGACGTGCTGGGCGCCGAACGGGCCCGGCAACTGCTGACCGCGCTGCGCGAGTTGAACCCGGCGATGAAGGCCGCCGAGCTGACCCGCATGTGGGCCGTCGAGCGCTGATCTGATCGGAAACTTGGCCGGGAGGCGCGCAAGCGTCTCCCGATTCAAGGCGGCTCAAAAAGATGGGCGGCGTTCGGATGCCGGACGCCGCCCATGTCTTTTTCCCATATCCGGCTACCTGTCGGAACGGCCGGCCTGCCTGGTGCGAGGCAGGCCGTCGAAGTCGCGGATCGTGCCGCGTGGCGCCTGACTATTTCCGCGTGCCGGCGACGATCGCCTCGGCTGCGCGGATCACCGGGAGATCGACCATGCGGCCGTCCAGCCTGAATGCCGCGCCGCCGTGCTTCGCGGCTTCGTCGATTACGCGGCGCGCCCACGCCTGCTCGTCTTCCGAATAGCCCATTGCATCGTTCACGCCGGCGACCTGGGCCGGATGGATGCACAGCTTGCCGCTGAAACCGAATGCGCGAGCGCGCCGGGCATCGGCCGCGAGGCGCTCGGCGTCGTCGGTGCGCGTGGTCACGCCGTCGATCGGCGCGGGCAACTGCGCGCGGCGCGACGCGGCGACGAGCGCATTGCGCGCGAAGGCCAGCTCCGGCTCTTCGGGTGTCGCGCGCATGCCGAGATCGAGCTGGAAATCCAGATGCCCGAACGCGACGCGCACGACCTGCGGGTCACGCGCAAGCGCGTCGGCCGCATCGAGCCCGGCCAGCGATTCGATCAGCGCCACGAGTTGTGCGCGCTCGCCGAGCTGCTCCGCGACGCGGCGCAGCGCGCCCGCGTCTTCGGACTTCGGCAGCATCACGACCACGCCTTGCGTGGCCCAGTCGCGCAGCAGCGCGATGTCCGCGTCGTGCCATGGCGTGCCGACCGCGTTCACGCGCACGACGGTGCGCGATCGCTGCTCAGGCGTCAGCAGCGGCAGGTGCTGCGCGAGTTGCGCGCGTGCGTCGTCCTTGCTGTCGGGGCCGACGGCATCCTCGAGGTCGACGATGATGCAGTCGGCGCCCGAGTCGAGCGCCTTCGCAAAGCGCTCGGGGCGGGTGGCCGGCACGAACAGGAGACTGCGCGCGTGACGGACGGGGGAGACGGGCTTGGACATGGTTCAGATCACGCCGGCGGCGCGCAGTTGTTCGATATCGGCGTCGGTGCGCCCGAGTTCGTGCAGGATGGCCGCGCTGTGCTCGCCCAGCGCGGGCACCGCATCCATGCGCACGTCGAAGCTGTCGATCGTGGCGGGCGGCAGCAGCGCCTGCAGTTCGCCCGCCGGCGAGTCGATGGTGCGAAAGCGCTCGCGTGCGTGCAGTTGCGGATGCGTCCACAGATCGCCGACCTGGTTGACGGCGGCGTTCGCGATCTGCGCTTCGTCGAGGCGCGCGATCACGTCCTGCGCGGTGAGCGCGGAAAACGCCTGTTCGATCACGGCCTTCAGTTCCGCACGGTGTTCCGAGCGGCGTACGTTGGCGTCGAAGCGCGGATCGGTCGCGAGCGCCGGGTCGCGCAGCACGACATCGCAGAACGCTTTCCATTCGCGCTCGTTCTGCAGGCCGAGCATCACGACGCGGCCGTCGCCGGCCGTGAACGGGCCGTACGGGTAGATGGTCGCGTGCGCGGCGCCGTTGCGGCCCGGCTGCTGCTGGCCGTCGTACGCGTAGTACATCGGGAAGCCCATCCACTCGGCCAGCGCCTCGAGCATCGAAATTTCCACGTGCGACCCGATACCCGTGACGCCTCGCTGCAGGAGTGCGCTGAGGATGCCCGTGTATGCATACATGCCCGCAGCGATGTCGGCGATCGAGTTGCCGGCCTTGCACGGCTCGTCGGCCGTGCCCGTGATCGACAGGAACGCCGCCTCGCTCTGGATCAGCAAGTCGTAGGCTTTCTTGTCGCGATAGGGGCCGTCGCCACCATAGCCCGAGATGTCGCAGACGATCAGCCGCGGGTGCTTCGCGTGCAGCGCGTCGAACGACAGGCCCATGCGCGCGGCCGCGCCGGGCGCGAGGTTCTGCACCAGCACGTCGGCCTGGGCCACGAGTTCGCCGAGTACTTCCTGCGCGGCCGGTTGCTTCAGGTCCAGCGTGAGGCTTTCCTTCGACCGGTTGGTCCACACGAAGTGCGATGCGAGACCGTGGGTGCGGTGATCGTACGCCCGCGCGAAATCGCCCACGCCGGGGCGTTCCACCTTGATGACGCGGGCGCCGAGGTCGGCGAGCTGGCGTGTGCAGAACGGCGCGGCGATCGCGTGTTCGAGCGTGACGACGGTCATCCCGCTCAGGGGGCCTTTTCGAGCTTGCATGATCGGATCGTTATTCCAGTTCGGCGCTGGCCTGCATGGCCAGCTGCCCTTGCGGGCCGCGCGCCCACAGGCGGGCGGCATGTCCTTCGAGCTTGCCGTTCACCGTGAACGGCGCGGTGTCGAACAGCGGGCTGACGGCCTTGAACTCGAAGCGGCGTACGGTCTTGCCGGGGTGCGTGCGGCGCAGTTCCTCCAGCAGCAGCATCGCGATCAGCGGGCCGTGTACCACGAGGCCCGGGTAGCCTTCTTCCTGCATCGCGTAGGGCCGGTCGTAGTGGATCCGGTGGCCGTTGAAGGTGAGGGCGGAAAAGCGCATCAGCAGCACCGGATCGGGCGTGACGACGCGCGAATACTGCTCGTCGGTCGGCGCCGGTGCCGGCTGCGGTGCCGGCGCGCCGGCCGCGGCGGGAGGCGGCGCGTCGCGATACACGATGTCCTGTTCCTCGCGGACCGCCACGCCCTCGGCGTCGCTCGTTTCGTGCAGCACGGTGACGAACACCAGCTGGCCGCTGCGGCCGGATTTGCTCTGCACGCTCAGGATCGTGGAGCGGCGCTGCACGGGCGCATCGACGGCCAGCGGACGCAGGAACTGCAGCCGTCCGCCCGCCCACATGCGGCGCGGCAGCGTGACCGGCGGGAGGAAGCCGCCGCGCTGCGGATGACCGTCGACGCCGATGTTCGACTGACGCTCGCCCGGCAGGAAGTACAGCCAGTGCCACAGCGGCGGCAGCGTCGCGGGGAGTTCGGATGGGTTCGCGTAGTCCAGTGTCGCCTGCAGCAGACGGACGGGGGCCCGGGTAATCCGGTCCGCGCTGTCAACGCTCCGGCCGACCCACGCGTCGAAGGATTCGGAAGGCTCGTCACTCATGGTGTTTCGTGCTCGATGATTGAAGCGTCAGGCAGGCAGCCGGCGCCTGCATGTCAGGCAGCCGGCTGCCGTTGCCGTCAGAGTGCGTTGACCAGCTCGGGCACGGCCGCGAACAGGTCGGCTTCGAGGCTGTAGTCCGCCACGCTGAAGATCGGCGCTTCGGGATCCTTGTTGATCGCGACGATCACCTTCGAATCCTTCATGCCGGCCAGATGCTGGATCGCACCCGAGATGCCGACCGCGATATACAGCTGCGGCGCGACGATCTTGCCGGTCTGGCCGACCTGGTAGTCGTTCGGCACGTAGCCGGCGTCGACTGCCGCGCGCGAGGCGCCCAGTGCGGCGTTCAGCTTGTCGGCGAGCGGCTCCAGCACCTTCGTGTAGTTCTCGCCGCTGCCCAGACCGCGGCCGCCCGACACGATGATGTTCGCGCTGGTGAGTTCCGGACGGTCAAGCTTCGTCACTTCACGGTTCACGAACTGCGACTTGCCGGCATCGGCCGCCGCTGCGATCTTCTCGACCGCCGCGCTGCCGCCTTCCGCTGCCACCGCATCGAACCCGGTCGCACGCACCGTGATCACCTTGATCGGGTCGCCCGACTGCACCGTTGCGATCGCGTTGCCCGCGTAGATCGGGCGTTCGAACGTGTCGGCCGACACCACCGCCGTGATCTCGGAGATCTGCGCAACGTCCAGCTTCGCGGCGATGCGCGGCGCGACGTTCTTGCCGTAGGCGGTGGCCGGTACGAGGACGTGCGAGTAATCCTTCGCGATGTTCAGCGCGGTCGCTTCGACGTTTTCCGCGAGGCCCGCTTCGAGTTGCGGCGCATCCGCCAGCAACACCTTGCCGACACCTGCAATCTTCGCTGCCGCATCGGCTGCGCCTTGCGCATTGTGGCCCGCGACCAACACGTGAATGTCGCCGCCAATCTTCGCTGCCGCCGCCACCGTGTTCAGCGTCGCGGCCTTGATCGACGCGTTGTCGTGTTCTGCAATCACCAGAATCGTCATTTTTTCCGCTCCCTCTTACAGTACCTTGGCTTCGGTCTTCAGCTTCTCGACCAGCGTCTGCACGTCCGGCACCTTCACGCCGGCCGCGCGCTTCGGCGGCTCGACCACCTTCAGCGTCTTCAGGCGCGGCGCGACGTCCACGCCGAGGTCTTCCGGCTTCACCGTTTCCAGCGGCTTCTTCTTCGCCTTCATGATGTTCGGCAGCGTCACGTAGCGCGGCTCGTTCAGGCGCAAGTCGGTGGTGACGACTGCGGGCAGTTGAAGCGACAGCGTTTCCGCGCCGCCGTCGACTTCACGTGCGACCGTTGCACGGCCGTCGGCGATCGTGACCTTCGACGCGAACGTCGCTTGCGGCAGGCCGGCCAGCGCGGCCAGCATCTGGCCCGTCTGGTTCGAATCGTCGTCGATGGCCTGCTTGCCGGCGATCACCAGCTGCGGCTGCTCCTTGTCGACCAGCGCCTTCAGGATCTTCGCGACAGCCAGCGGCTCGACGCCGTCGTTCGCTTCGACGAGGATCGCGCGATCCGCGCCGATCGCCAGCGCCGTGCGCAGCGTTTCCTGTGCCTGCGCGACACCGACCGACACCGCGATCACTTCGGTCGCGGCGCCGGCTTCCTTCAGGCGCACGGCTTCTTCAACCGCGATTTCGTCGAACGGGTTCATCGACATCTTCACGTTCGAGAGATCGACGCCGGTGCCGTCGCCCTTGACGCGAACCTTGACGTTGTAGTCCACCACGCGCTTGACGGGTACGAGAATCTTCATGGGGAGGAATCCTTCCGGAATCAGTAGGAACGGGGGAGCTGCAGCACGTGCTCGGCCACATGCCCCAGGATCATGTTGGTGGAAATCGGCGCGACCTGGTACAGGCGCGTTTCGCGGAACTTGCGCTCCACGTCGTATTCGCAGGCGAAGCCGAAACCGCCGTGCGTCTGCAGGCACGCATTGGCCGCTTCCCAGCTTGCCTTCGCGGCCAGGTACTTGGCCATGTTGGCCTCGACCCCCGCGTTCTGGCGCGCGTCGATCTTCTCGCAGGCGCGCCAGCGCATCAGGTTCGCGGCCTCCAGCTCGATGAACGATTCGGCGAGCGGAAACTGGATGCCCTGGTTCTGCCCGATCGGGCGGCCGAACACCTTGCGTTCGCTCGCGTAGTCGCGCGCTTTCTCGAGGAACCAGTAGCCGTCGCCGATGCACTCGGCCGCGATCAGCGTGCGCTCGGCGTTCAGGCCGTCGAAGATCACCTTGAGCCCCTTGCCTTCGGTGCCGAGCAGCGCGTCTTCCGGCAGCTCCAGGTTGTCGAAGAACAGCTCGTTGGTCTCGTGGTTGACCATGTTGAGGATCGGGCGCACCGTGAGGCCGTTGCCGATCGCCTTGTCCAGCTCGACGATGAAGCACGACAGGCCGTCGCTCTTCTTCTGCACCTGGTCGAGCGGCGTGGTGCGCGCGAGCAGGATCAGCAGGTCGCTGTGCTGGACCCGCGAGATCCACACCTTCTGGCCGTTGATGACCCAGCGGCCGTCCTTCTTCACGGCCGTGGTCTTGAGCTTGGTGGTGTCGCTGCCGGTGGTCGGCTCGGTCACGCCCATCGACTGCACGCGCAGTTCGCCGGCCGCGATGCGCGGCAGGTAGCGCTGCTTCTGCGCTTCGGTGCCGCTGAACACGATGGTGTTCATCACGTACATCTGGCCGTGGCACGCGCCCGAATTGCCGCCGGAGCGGTTGATCTCTTCCATGATGACCGACGCCTCGGCCATCGACAGGCCCGGGCCGCCGTATTCCTGCGGAATCAGCGCGGCCAGCCAGCCGGCCTGCGTGAGGGCCGTGACGAACGCTTCGGGGTAGCCGCGCGCCTCGTCGATCTTGCGGTGGTATTCGGCCGGATACTGATTGCACAGGCCGCGTACCGCGTCGCGGATTTCCTGGTACTGGTCGGGGGCGGAGAAAACGGAGGCGCTCATGAATCGTGTCTCGTCATTGGCATGGGTTGAGTCCATAATAAGTTTTGATGGATTTCTTAAACAATAGAATTTTCTGATCGCCAAATCAGTTTTTGGCATCGAGGTACCCGCGATGGATCTCAAGCAACTGCGTGCGTTCGTTACCGTGGCCGAAACGGGCAACGTCACCCGCGCGTCGAGCCTGTTGAATCTCGTGCAGCCGGCCGTGTCACGCCAGCTGCGCCTGCTCGAGGAGGACATGGGGACGGAACTGTTCGACCGCAGCCGCCATGGCATGCAGCTCACGCCGTCGGGCAAGACGATGCTCGAATACGCGCGCCGCATCCTCAACGAGGTGGCGCGGGCCAAGGCCGAGATCCAGCCGACCGAGGGGCCGGTGGCGGGCATCGTGAGCATCGGGCTGCTGGCCAGCACGTCGGATCTGCTGGCCACGCGGCTGGCGGGCGAGGTGGCGCGGCGCTACCCGCACATTCGCCTGCGGCTCACGATCGGCTACGCGGGGCACCTGCAGGACTGGCTCGAAGCGGGGGATGTCGACGCGGCGCTGCTGTACGGGCAGAAGGAGACGCCCGCGCTGCACGTGAAGGCGCTGATCGACGAGAGTCTGTGGGCCGTCGCGGCGCCGTCGGCCGGGCTGTCGCGCAAGCGGCCGTTGTCGCTCGAGCGGGTCGCGCGCGAGCCGTTCATCCTGCCTTCCGCGCCGCAGGGCCTGCGGGCCGCGATCGAGCACGCGGCGGCCGAGGCTGGCGTGACGCTGCAGGTCTTCGCCGAAACCAATGCGCTGAGCGTGCAGAAGGAACTGGTCGCGCAAGGCCACGGCTGGACGATCCTGCCGGCCGTCGGCGTGACGCAGGAGGTCGAGCGCGGCATCCTGACCGCGGCGCCGCTCGCGTCGCCGGGCGTCAGGCGCACGATCGTGCTCGCGGCGCCGAGCAGCCGGCAGGCCACGGCGCCCGTGCGCTGCGTGGTCGCCGTGCTGCTCGACTGCGTGAAGGCGACGTTCGACCAGGGCGACTGGCCCGATGCGCGCTGGCTGGGCTAGGGTGTGAACCATCCCGTGGGCGCGAACAGGCGCCAGGGCGATCGCAGCCCGCCCCGGGGCGCGTGCGCGGCCGGGACAGGCAAGCGCCGGCAGGCCCCGGCCTGCATCGGCCGGGGCCGCGCGGCGCTTACTTCAACGGCATGCAGATGCGCGTCTGCAACTGCGCGGGCGGCGTGCTGCGCGGGTCGTTCAGGTACTGCTCGAACATCGGGAAGTCGGCCGGCACCATGCCGCTCGCGGGCAGCCATTCGGAGAACATCCAGTTATACGGCCGGTCCATTTCGTTGTACGGCCCCGTGTAGGTCAGGATCGCGCAGCGGCCGGCGGGGATCTCGAAGCGTTGCAGCTCGTCGCCCACCTCGGCATCGGGCGCGACCGACATGCCGGCCATCGAGCGCAGCCGGTCGGCCGGCACCTGCTCGGGATCGTCGAAATACACGCCGAAGCCGATCGCCTCGGGGCGCGCCAGCCCGCGGGAGGCGGCCAGCATGAACGCCCGGGTGAAGACCGGGCCGATTTCCTGATAGCTGCCGTGGTGCGGTAACGCGGCCAGTACGGCGCCGGGGAAGGTTTCGATGGTAACGGGATACATGCCGAGCTCCTGTGGATTGAACGGAACGGAGCGGGCCGCGCGGTAGCGCCCCGGCGATATGCCGAAGGTCGCGCCGAACGCGCGGTTGAAGGCAGCGTCCGACGTATAGCCGGCTTGCTGCGCAACATCGCGCAATGGCACCCCGGTCCCGCCCAACGCGACCGCCGCACGGTGCATGCGAATGCGCTGCACGGTGGCGTTCACCGTCTCACCGAGCATCGCGCGGTAGACGCGATGAAAGTGATACGGCGACAAGCACGCGAGGTCGGCCAGCAGATACAGATCCGGGTCGGCGTCGGGGTGGCTTGCCAGCCAGCGCAGGACGGGGTCCATGCGCCGGGCGTATTGGGTCAGGGTTCGGGTTTTCAATTGCGGGCTCCTGGGGGAGCAATGTAGGGTCGGCGGGTTTGCAGATTTTGCGGTTTTTTCGGGGAAGGGGAAACCGCGTCGGCACCGTTTCGCGCGTTACAGCCGCGCCAGCAATTCCCGCCGCATGAGCTTGCCGTTGCCGTTGAACGGCAGCGCGTCGATGGGGATGATGCGCGCCGGGTGCTTGTAGGCGGCGAGCCGTTCGCGCAAGTACCGGCGCAACGCGGCTTCGTCGAGTGGATGCGCGGGATCGAGCTCGACGAACGCGATAACGGCCTCGTTGCCGTCCGCTTCCTTCTGGCCGACCACGGCCGAGTTCCGGATGCCGGGGAACCCGTTGAGCGCCTGTTCCACTTCGCCCGGATACACGTTGAATCCCGAGCGGATGATCATGTCCTTGAGCCGCCCGACGATGAACAGCGCGCCGTCGTCGTGCAGCTCGCCCAGGTCGCCCGACGCGTACCAGCCGCCGTCGCGCATCACGTCGGCCGTGGCGGCCGGGTCGCGTGGGGCGACCGCACGCCGGCCGCCGTGACCGAATCGTGGAAGTCGCTGCAGCCGGGCTTCCAGCGGATCGTCGACAAGTATCCGAAGCTGGAAAAGACGAACCACTACGCGCATCTCGGCACGCTCGGCACCGGCAACCACTTCATCGAAGTGTGCGTCGACGAAGCGGGCCACGTGTGGTTCATGCTGCATAGCGGCTCGCGCGGCGTCGGCAATGCTATCGGCAGCCTGTTCATCGAACTCGCGCAGGCCGACATGCGGCAGCACATCGCGAACCTGCCGGATCGCAACCTCGCGTATTTCACCGAGGGCAGCCGGCACTTCGACGATTACGTCGAAGCGGTCGGCTGGGCGCAGGACTACGCGCGCCGCAACCGGCAGGCCATGATGGATGCGGTGATCGGCGCGGCGCGCAGCGTGATCGCGAAGCCGTTCTCGGTCGACGAACACGCGGTGAACTGCCACCACAACTACGTGCAGCGCGAACGCCACTTCGGCGAAGACGTGCTCGTGACGCGCAAGGGCGCGGTGTCGGCACAGAAGGGGCAGCTCGGGATCATTCCGGGCTCGATGGGCGCGAAGAGCTTCATCGTGCGAGGGCTCGGCAACCCGGAAAGCTTCTGCTCGTGCAGCCACGGTGCGGGCCGGACGATGAGCCGTACCGAAGCGAAGCGCCGCTTTACGGTCGACGACCAGGTGAAGGCAACCCAGGGCGTCGAATGCCGGAAGGACGCGGGCGTCGTCGACGAAATCCCGATGGCCTACAAGGACATCGACGCGGTGATGGCGGCCCAGCGCAGCCTCGTCGAAGTGGTGCATACGCTGCGCCAGGTGGTGTGCGTGAAAGGATAGCGCGGTGCGCGGCCGATGGCCGGCGGCCGCGCACAACGAAAGGGAAGCAACAACAATGAAAACGGAAAAATTGACGACCGTGCGCAGCGCGCACCCGGTCGACCCAGCCGTGCGGGCGCGCGTGATGGCGGAGCTCGCGGAAGTCGAACGCCGCCACGACGTGAGCGTGCTGTTCGCCTGCGAATCGGGCAGCCGCGGCTGGGGGTTCGCATCGCCTGACAGCGACTACGACGTGCGCTTCGTGTATGCGCACCGGCGCGACTGGTACCTGAGCGTCGAACCGCAACGCGACGTGATCGAGCGGCCGCTCGACGACGAGCTCGACGTCAGCGGCTGGGAACTGCGCAAGGCGCTGCAACTGCTGCGCCGCTCGAACCCGACGCTGCTCGAATGGCTCGACTCGCCCGTCGTGTATCGCGAAGACGCGCGCTGGGCGCCGCGGCTCAAGTCGCTGGCGTCGGCGTTCTTCTCGCCGATGCGCGGGCGTCATCACTACCTCGCAATGGCGAAGAAGAACTTTCGCGGCTATCTGCAAGGCGACACGGTGCGTTACAAGAAGTACCTGTACGTGCTGCGGCCGCTGCTCGCGGTGCGCTGGATCGACTCGGGGCTCGGGATGCCGCCGATGCGCTTCGTGGATCTCGTCGACGGCACCGTGCACGAGCCGGCGGTGCGCGCGGAGCTCGACGCGTTGCTCGCGCTGAAGATGAGCGCGAACGAAAGCGAATACGGGCCGCGCCGGCCGGCGATCCACGCGCTCGTCGAGACGATGCTCGCCGATGCCGAACACGATCGCGAATACAAGCGGCCGTGGGGCGACGTGGCGATGCTCGACGCGTTCCTGCGCGACGTGGTCGACGGCCGATGAAAAGCGAACGGCGCGACGCCCTCGGGTGTCGCGCCGTTTTCGCATCCGCACTTGTCCGATCAATGCAGGCCAGCAATGGACGTGCCCGCACACGACGCGTCGCCGTCACGATCGCAGCCCATTGCGGCGGTATACTCGATGCCGTTCGGTAAAGCGCGTCGCCGCATGCGCCGCAGCCTTCGACCTGCCCCGCTTGCTGACGATGCGCTTGCAGTCCGACGTCTTCCGCCCGCCCATCCACAGTCGATACGAACCGTCATGTCGCACCGCCTTTCGCTCGCCGTCGCCGCCCTCCTCGCCGTTTCCCCGATCGTTGCCCAGGCTCGCCCGCTCGCGCGGCCGCCGGTCGAACGCGATTTCAAGAACTGGTCGGTCGTCTGCGACAACGGCAACCGTTGCATTGCCGAAAGCCACGCCGACGATATCGACGACGCACGCACCCGCGTCATCCTGCGCGTGACGCGCGATGCCGGCCCGGACGCGCAAGCATCGCTCGACATCTACGCGTCGGCGCCGCTGGACCTGCGCACCGCGCGCGTGGACGGCCGCCCGTTCGATGCAATGGCGGCCCAATGGCATGCGTTCGGCGGCAAGCCGGACGATGACGAAGCACACCCGTTCCGGGTCCGGACCACCGATCCGGCAACGGTTGCCGCATGGCTCACCGCATCGCGCAATGCGCAACTGCTGAGCTTCGGCGATCCGGCGTCGGCACAAACCGCTCGCACGCCGTTGACGGGATTGAGTGCCGCGCTGCTGCTGATCGACGACACGCAGGGCCGTGTCGGCACCGTCACGGCGCTGCTGCGCCCCGGCACGCGGCCCGCGTCGTCGGTGCCCGCAGCACCCGCGCTGCCGCCCGCCGTCACGCCGGCACCGGCCGTCGCGAACCTGTCGGCCGCCGAGCAGCGCCCGCTCGTCGACGCGGTGCTCGCGAAGTTCGGCGACGACGTGAAGCAATGCGCGGCCGATGTCGAAGACGAAATGTCGGCACGCGATCGCAAGAAGGCGTCGCGCGCCGTGGCGATCTCCGCCGACGAAGCGCTGGTCGCGATACCGTGCCAGACGAGCAGCATGTATAACCACACCGACCTGTGGTATCGCGTGCGACGCACGGCACCGTTCACGCCGACGGCGATGAATTTCGGCGAGAACGCGAATGCAGGACTCGATTCGGCGTCGTTCGCGAACGAGCTGACCGACGCCGGCTACGACCGCACCAGCGCGACGCTGTCGAGCAAAGTCCGGCTGCGCAGTGCAGGCGATTGCGGCTCGACCGCATCGTGGATCTTCGACGGCCGGCGCTTCATGCTCGCCGACATCGCCACGCACGGCACGTGCAACGGCCTGTTCGACGATCAATGGCCACGCCTGTATCGACGGGCCGATGCGGCGGGGAACCGCTGACGCGCGCATCGCACCGAAACACGCCGGCAGACATAACCCATAACAAACCGAGGGGCCGCACCATGTATCTCCCGTTCATCGACGCGTCGCGCAACGCGAGCGCGACGCGGCGCACGCGCGGCTGGCGCGGCACGCTTGCGTTCGCGCTGATCGCCGTCACCGCGTTCGCGTCGGCGCCGGTGCGGGCGGCAAGCGCCGACGATTCGGTCGAAATCCCGTTCTGGTCGCGTAACTGGACCGGCACGATCGGCAACCGGCATGTCGAAGTGTCGTTGTCGCGCGTGGCCGACACGGTATCGGGCTGGTACTGCTACGCGCCCTGCACGTCCGACAAACGCTATCGGCTCGCATTGAAGGGAACGCTCGATGCACACGGCGCCACGCTGTCGGAACGCGACAGCGGCGCGAAAGCGAACGCCGATCGCGTAACGGGTACGTGGCGCGTTGCATCCCTCGACAATGCCGTGACCGGCACGTGGGCGTCGCCGGACGGCAAGCGCACACTGCCCGTCTCGCTCGCACCGAAACAAGACGGACGGCCGTTCCCTTACGAGATCCGTCTCGTCGCGGACAAGCTGCCGGACGACAGCGGTTCGTGCAACGACCCGCCGCACGTTTCCGCGATCCGTCTGTACGATCGCGGCCACCTCGTACAGACACTGCAGACCGATTCACAAGGCACCTGCAGCCTGTTCACGCCCGATTTCGCCGACGTAAACTTCGACGGCTGGCCCGACCTGATGCTTGCGCAAGGGATGGGAGCGAGCCCAAACATTCCATACCAGACGTGGATTTACGATCCGAAAACGCGGCGCTTCGTCGATGCGCCGCAGGGGCTGCAGGGCATCACGTCGCCGGATTTCGATCCCGCGCACCGGATCATCTGGACGAGCTGGCGCGCGAGCTGCTGCGAGCATGGCGTGACGACCTACCGCTGGCAGGGCAACGACGTGAAGGAGGTCGACTCGGCCAGCAGCTACATGCTGCCGGTGCTCGACGGGAACACGCGTCGCTATTGCTACGTCGTGCCCGGCTACGGCGACGGTTACATCGAGTTTCCGCAGCGTATCGAGCAGACTGACACCGGGCTGCGTTCGACACTGGGCAACCCGAAGGAGTGCGAGGCGAACGATTCACCGTGGATGTCGCGCGTGTACATCGACATCTGGAAGCCGGGCGCACCCGGTCATGCGCCGACGCTGGTGCGCACCGAGAAGGTCACGTGGAAGCGCACGCAAACCCGCGCCGGCATGAAGTTCTGCCCCGATGTCCCGTTCTACGACAACGGCCGCATCCGCCGCATCGTGCTGCGCGACGAGCCCGACCAGTGCGAAGAGAAGAATCCCGACAGGAACTAGCGTGCGGTACGACCGCACGCGCGTACCGCCATCACATTACGCACCGACGATCGAAATCGAAAACCCGTCCCAGCCCTTCTGCCCGACTGTCTGCACGGCGGTCGTCGTGAGGTTCGGGGCGGCGACGAGACGCGCGAACCCGTCGCGCACGCCAACCACGTCGGGCTCGCGATTGTCCGGATCGGCCACGCGCCCGCCGCGCACGACGTTGTCGACGACGATCACCGTGCCGGGCCGCGACAGCTTCAGCGCCGCGTCGAGATAGACCGGGTTGTTGTCCTTGTCGGCATCGATGAAGATGAAATCGAACGGCGCTTCACCCGCGTCGACGAGCCGCGCGAGGCTGTCCTTCGCACTACCGACCACCACCGTCACGACTTCCGCGAACCCCGCACGCGCGATGTTCCGCGTCGCGACCTTTGCATGCTCGGGGTTCAGTTCGAGCGTCACGAGCGTGCCGCCCGGCGGCAACGCACGCGCGAGCCAGATCGTGCTGTAGCCGCCGAGCGTACCGACCTCGAGGATCCGGCGTGCGCCGCGGATCGTCGCGAGCAGTTGCAGCAGCTTGCCCTGGTTCGGCGCGACGTTGATCGCGGGCAGCCCGGCCGCGTCGCTCGCCGCCAGCGCGGCGTCAAGTGCGTCGTCGGACGGCACGAGCGTCGCGGAAAAATACGCATCCACCTGGTTCCAATGATCCTGATTCATCGTGCACCCCTTGTTTGCGGAACAGGCATTTTATGCGCCGCGCCGCCATAAGCAACAAACCATTCGTTCTAAGGGTAGCCGCGCACGTGCTCCTATAATCGCTCGACCACCACAACAACAGAAGGAGCACCCATGACCGATCAGGCCGCATCGAACTGGCGTCTCGAAACCATCGCCGTGCACGGCGGTTATCGTCCCGACCCGACCACGCGCGCAGTCGCCGTACCGATCTACCAGACCGTTGCGTACGCATTCGACGACACGCAGCACGGCGCCGACCTGTTCGACCTGAAGGTCCAGGGCAACATCTACACGCGGATCATGAACCCGACGACGGACGTACTCGAGCAGCGGATCGCCGCGCTCGAGGGCGGCATCGGCGCGCTGGCACTTGCATCGGGGCAATCGGCCGTCACGTACGCGATCCAGACGATCGCCGAAGCCGGCGACAACATCGTGTCCGCGAGTTCGCTGTACGGCGGCACCTACAACCTGTTCGCACATACGCTGCCGCAATACGGGATCACGACGTGCTTCGCCGATCCGCGCGACCCCGCATCGTTCGAGCCGCTGATCGACGCGCGCACGAAGGCGATCTTCGCGGAATCGGTCGGTAACCCGCTCGGCAACGTCACCGACATCGCCGCGCTCGCGGAAGTCGCGCATCGCCACGGCATCCCGCTGATCGTCGACAACACGGTGCCGTCGCCGTACCTGCTGCGCCCGTTCGAGCACGGCGCGGATATCGTCGTGCATTCGCTGACGAAGTATCTCGGCGGGCACGGCACGAGCCTCGGCGGCGCGATCGTCGATTCGGGCAAGTTCCCGTGGGCCGAGCATGCGGACCGCTTCAAGCGGCTGAACGAGCCAGACGTCAGCTATCACGGCGTCGTCTATACGGAAGCGTTCGGGCCGGCCGCCTATATCGGCCGCGCGCGCGTGGTGCCGCTGCGCAACATGGGCGCGGCAATCTCGCCGTTCAATGCGTTCCAGATCCTGCAGGGCATCGAGACACTCGCGCTGCGCGTCGAGCGGATCAGCGACAACGCGCTGAAGATCGCGCAGCATCTCGCTCGCCACGAAAACGTCGAATGGGTGAACTACGCGGGCCTGCCCGATCACCCCGACCATCCGCTCGTCGCGCGCTACCTGTCGGGCCGCGCGCCGGGCATCCTGACGTTCGGCGTGAAGGGCGGCCGCGACGGCGGTGCGAAATTCCAGGACGCGCTGAAGCTGTTCACGCGGCTCGTCAACATCGGCGACACGAAATCGCTCGCGACGCACCCGGCATCGACAACGCACCGGCAACTGTCGCCGGCCGAACTCGCGAAGGCCGGCGTGAAGGAAGAAACGGTGCGGCTGTCGATCGGCATCGAGCATATCGACGACCTGCTCGCCGATCTCGACCAGGCGCTCGCGCAGCTTTGACCGGCACGGGCGCGCCGGCTTGCGGGTGCGCCCTGCATCGAATGTGTTGACCTTGAAGCGGCTTCAAGGTGTTCAATCCCCGGTTGGTGCCGGGGCAACGCCCGGCGTGTACGAACCAACCGTACCATGCAGCCGGGCAGCCAGACGCTGAGCCCGCCGCGGTACGCCAACCGTCCGAGAGGCCTCATGACCCCGACCGCGAAGCTTGCGCTGCTCACGTTACCGCCCGTGCTGGCGGCCTGTTTCGGCGCCCTTGCGGCCGCCTGGCGCGCACCAGGCCCGAAAACGTCCAGCGTCATCCAGCATTTCACCGGCGGCATCGTGTTCGCGGCAGCAGCGCTCGAACTGCTGCCGCAGGACCGCGCGCATGCGCTGTTTCCGGTCGTCGTCGGCTTCGTGCTCGGCATCGCGCTAATGCTCGCGATCCGCGCGCTGTCGGGTGCGATCGAGACGCGCTTCGAGGAAGCGCGGCTGCCCGTGAGCCTGATCATCGTCACCGCGATCGACCTCGTCATCGACGGCCTCGTGCTCGGCATCGCGTTCTCCGCGAGCGACGAAAGCGGCATCATCCTGACCGTCGCGCTGACGCTCGAGGTGCTGTTCCTCGCGCTGTCGGCCAGCGCGGCGCTGGCGGCCGCCGGCATCGGCCGCCTGCTGTCGATCGTCGTGCCGGTCGGGCTCGCGGCGCTGCTGAGCCTCGCAGCCGTGGCCGGCAACGCGGTGTTCGCCGGACTTCCGTCCAATATCTACGCGGCGCTGCTCGGGCTGGGCACCGTCGCGCTGCTGTACCTCGTCACCGAAGAACTGCTGGTCGAAGCGCACGAGGTACCCGAAACGCCGTTCGCGACGGCCGCGTTCTTCATCGGCTTCATCGTGTTCTTCCTGATCGAAGGATCGGTGAAGGCCGGATAAGCCAGGCGCACACCGGCTACCACGTGGTCGCGCCCGTTGGATACGTATCGACGACGCGCGTGCCGTTGACGGGCGTCACGCCCTCGTTGCGCAGCGCGGCCCACAGGTCGATCGCATGTTCGCGCGACTTGCGGCTGCCGTCGTCGGTCAGCACGTTCAGCGCGATCACTTCGTCGCCTGTCGTCAGTTGCAGTTGCTCCTTCAGCTTGCGCGACTGATGCGACGCGGTGCGGATGTCGCCGAGCGGGATCCGCTTCTCCGCGACATTCGATCCGCCGCCTGCATCGGCCGGCACGAACGTCAGTCGACCGTTGTCGACCTCGCATTGCCCTTGCGTGAACGTCGCGCTCCACGCGCCTGCCGGCACGGCCGCGAACTCGCAGCGCATCCGCTCGTTCGCACGCCGGCCGACATCATGCGCCGACGCGTGCGACAGCGCACGTTCCGGCCAGCCGGCCGCCATCGCGACCGTCGACATCAGGCACGCCGCGAGCACGATTCCTTTCGCGAAATGGCGCATGGCACTCTCCTCTTCGTGTGGGTTGCAGCCGACGGGCAGCGCGCCGGTCGGCCGCGAATGAACGATCAACGAACCGCAAAGCGGTTGTCGTGCGCATCGACCAGCGGCGTCGTCTCGCCGCGATGCACCGTCGCGCGATGGATCTCCTGGTTGCGTGCGACGGTGGCCGGGCTCGCCGGGTAGTCGTGATTCGGGCTCGGGATCACGCCGTCGTGGCGCGCGCGCACCAGTTCCTGACGAACTTCCTGCCGGGTCTTCTGCTGCGCGGCCACCGCTTGCGAGAAGGCCGCAATCGACAGTGCGGCAGCGGCGATGACAATCATCGGTCGCGGAATGTTCATGCTGTTCGCTCCTTGCTGGTAATCCGTGACAGGAGCCTTCACTTTGATCCGGCGGCGGTGCGGATTCGTGATCGCAGCATGACGGTTTCTTCACCGCCGCGACATGCCCTGCATCGCACTGCGAATGAAAAATCGTCCTGGGCGTCTGCGCCCATGACGCGGCGATGACATTTTTCTCATTTGTCCCTCACCTTCACGATCCGAACGCTTTCCAGAATCGGCAGCGCGATTGTGATATTCCGCGCCCACCAGCACAACGCGCGGCGCGGAATCGACCAATGCACGAAACGATCATCTTGAACCTCAGGGGCACACCATGAAAACTCCAGTTCGGCTCGCCATGATGTCGGGTGCGCTGCTCGCGACCGCTCACGCGGCACACGCGTCGGAAGTCACGCTGTACGGCCTGTTCGATACGTCGCTGACTTATGTATGGAACGCCAACGCGGAAGGCAAGAATCTCGTCGGCCTCGGCAACGGCAACCTGCTCGGCAACCGCTTCGGCGTGAAGGGCGCGGAAGATCTGGGCGGCGGGTTGAAAGCGATCTTCACGCTGGAAAACGGCTTCAACCCGAACACCGGCGCGCTCGGGCAAGGCAACCGGATGTTCGGCCGGCAGGCATTCGTCGGCCTCGAAAGCGCGCGCTGGGGCACGCTGACGCTCGGCCGCCAGTACGACGCGCTCGCGGATGTCGCATGGCCGGTCACCGGCGACTTCTACTTCGGCAGCGTCTATGCGACACCCGGCGACGTCGACAACTACGACACGTCGTCGCGCACCGACAACGCGGTGAAATACACGTCGCCCATGATCAACGGATTCCAGTTCGTCGGCATGTACGCGCTCGGCGGCGTGGCCGGCAAGAGCGGCGCCGGGCAAACCTGGTCGGCCGGCCTGTCGTACAGCAACGGCCCGGTCGACGTGGCTGGCGGCTATTACTACGCGGCCAATCGTTCATCGCTCGCCAACGGCATCCGGACCGGCTGGAACGGCACCTCCGACGGCACATTCGACGGGTCGCTGGTCAATGGCGGCTACATCTCGGCGAAATCGATCGGCATCGCGCGCGGTGCGTTGCGCTACAACTTCGCGCCATTCGCGGTCGGCATCGACTACAGCAACGCGCTGTACAAGGCCGATGCGATGTCCGCGTTTCGGAGCACGCAGAAGTACGACACCGCGCGCGGGTTCTTCAACTACCAGGCGACGCCCAGCCTGCTCGTCGGCGTCGGCTACAGCTACACGCGTGCCCGCGGCGATACGAGCGCGACTTACCATCAGGTGTCTGCCGGCGCCGATTACGTGCTGTCGAAGCGTACCGACCTCTACGCGGTCGGTGCATGGCAACGCGCGAACGGCGAGCAGCGCACGCTCGACGGCGGCACGCAAACGGCGCAGGCATCGATCGGCTCGTATGGCTATGGCGGCACGCGCACGCAGGGCATCGTCAATCTCGGGCTGCGCCACCGGTTCTGATCGCGGCGGCGATACGCGCGCAACGTGACGAAAATTTCATGTTCCGATCAGCTTCGCGAAGCGTCGTATCGCTACGATCGGAAACGTGACAGGCAGCGCCCGTTCCAGACCACGCAAGCGGGTCGCTGCCGCACGGCACGTCACGCGTTAAGCCCGGACACGTCGAGTGCCGGGCTTCTTTTTTGGTTGCGCCCCGATGATCAGGGCGTTGAATTGCGCTGTGGAAACAGGCAGTTATGCGTTTTCACGTACAGGTTCGGATTGCCGCAGCGATGCCCGGCATAGTCGATCTGCTCGCCGGGCATGAGGTCGGCCGGCACCGGTTTTTTCGCGGCGGCCGGCGCCGCCTGCGCGGTTGGCGTTGTGCCGGAACGTGTCGATGCGCAGCCCGCGAACAACGGGACGATCAGGACTGCGATCAAGGCTAGGCGAATGGCGGGACGATGCACTTTTCAAGTCCGGTGTGAAAGTCAGAACAGGGCCGCCCGCTTTCCATACAGCTGTCGCGAACGGCGCGAATGCCGCCGGCCACATCGACCCTCGGCAGACTTCATGTTCCGCTTCCCGATCATCGCGCCCATGACGCGAACATGACGATTGCGTCATGTCGGTCGCATTCGAACGGTGCATCTCCGCGTGACGCAATCTGACGATTTTTTCATCTCGCGATCACGATCACGCACGGCTGCTTTCGCATACTGGGTACATGGTTCGCCACCCGGCGGCCCTGATCAAGGAGAGCACTCAATGAAAACGGCAAAACTCGCAGCACTGTTCGTCACCGCCACGCTGTCGCTCGGCATGACCGCGCAGGCCGCGTTCGCGCAGACGCAAACGCAAACGCAGGGCAAGACCCGCACGCAGGTCGTCAATGAACTGAAGCAGGCACAGCACGACGGCGTCGTGCCGACGAGCAAGACGCAGTACCCGCCGACCGGCGAGCTCATCGCACGCAACAAGGAGCTTCACGGGATTTCGGTGCATGGCGGCGAGAAAAAGCCGCAGACCGACAATCACGACAACCTGACCGCGCGGTAATGACGCTCGGCCACACGACCGCGGGCAGTGCACCGCGCGCGGCCGCCTCATGGCGAACGCGCGGGCGTGCCCGCCCGCGGTGTCAGGTACTGATGGCCGCCGGCCGTTTCAGTTCGGCCGGCTGGCGCGGAAAGCGCAGCCAGAACGTCGTGCGGCGGCCGGGGTCGCTGTCGACGCCGCATTCGCCGCCGTGATTGTCCATGATCGACCGGACGATCGCGAGGCCCAACCCGGTACCCGACGCCGAATTGTGTCGCGACGGATCGACGCGATAGAAACGCTCGAAAATCCGCCCGACATGCTCCGCGGCAATGCCGGGCCCCGTATCCGACACGGCGATCGTCGTCGCATCGCCCTGCTCCACGCAATCGATCGCCACGATGCTGCCGCGCGGCGCGTAGGCCAGCGCGTTCGACAGCAGGTTGCTCAGCGCGCGCTGATACAGCGTCAGATCCGCATCGACCCACGCATGGCCGTCGACCTTCACCGTCACGCCGGCATCCTCCGCAAGCGGCTCGTAGTAGCCGGCGACGCGCGCCGCCTCTTCCGACGCATCCAGGCGCCGCACGCTGATTGACGTGCCGGCCTGTTCCGAACGCGCGAGAAACAGCATGTCCTCGATCATCCGTGACAGCCGCTGGTATTCGTCGATGCTCGACTCGATCACGTTCCGGTATTCATCCGCACTGCGCGGCTGCGACAGCACGACTTGTGCAGCCGCCTGCAGGTTCGTGAGCGGCGTGCGCATGTCGTGCGCGAGATTCGACGAGAACTGGCTCAGCCGCGTGAACGATTCGCTCAGCCGCTCGAGCATTCCATTGAACGCATGCTCGAGCTCCTTCAACTCGCCGGCCGTATCGAGCGCCGGCAGCGGATGGGCGAGCCGGCTCGTCGACATCTGCTCGGCGCGCGCCGCGAACCGCCGCAGCGGGCTCAACCCGAGCGCCGCGATGCCGTACGCGAACGCGGCCGCGAGCACCACGCCGAACACCTCGATCACGACGATCGTATAAGCGTGGGTGCGCAGCAACAGCACGTCGGCGCTGCGGTCGTACTGCACCACGACGCGCACCACGGGCGCGCCTGCGCCCGCGCCGGCCAGCGGCACATTCGTCACCAGATACTGGTGCCGCGCGCCGGGCGGCGCGACGCCGACCGGCACGCGCCCCGCATCCAGCGACATGAGCGGCGCAACCAGGCGGAAGCCGGGCGTGCCGACCAGGCGCGTACCCGTGGCATCGAAGATCGCGAGATCCATGTTCGGATGGCCGTGCAACTGGTCGATCCAGATATCGGTATTGCGCGCGACGTCGGCTGTCGAGCGCGCTTCGCCCAGGTGCGCGCCCAACGCGGCGGAGATGCCGGCCATCTGCTCGGCCGCCGTCGTTTCGACGCGATTGCTCAGCGCTTCATAGAGTGCAACACCGCTCGACGCGAGGATCACCGACGTCGACAGGATGATCAGCGCGGTCAGGCGTCCGCGCAGCGTACGCGGCAGCAGGCGCGCGATCATGTCGCGCTGCCGCCGCGCGCCTCGAGCACGTAGCCCATCCCGCGCACGGTGTGGATCAGCTTCGGGTCGTATGCGTCGTCGATCTTCGAGCGCAGGCGCCGGATCGCCGAATCGACGACGTTCGTGTCGCTGTTGAAATTCATGTCCCACACCTGCGACGCGATCGTCGCGCGCGGCAGGATCTCGCCCTCGCGGCGCATCAGCAGCCACAGCAGCGCGAATTCCTTCGCGGTCAGCAGGATCGTGTCGCCCTGCCGCGTGGCCTTGCGGCGCGTCAGGTCGAGTTCGAGGTCGGCCACGCGCAGCGTGTTCGAATCGCGCGGCTGGCCGCGCCGCAGGATCGACTTGATGCGCGCGGTCAGCTCGACGAAGTCGAACGGCTTCGCGAGATAGTCGTCGGCGCCGAGCTCGAGCCCCTTCACGCGATCGCCGACATCGTCGCGCGCGGTCAGGAACAGCACGGGCGTCGACTTGCTGCGCCGCAGGTTCTGCAGCAGCGTCCAGCCGTCCTGCCCGGGCAGCATCACGTCGAGCACGAGCAGGTCGTACTCCTCGGTCTCGGCCTGGTGCTGGCCCGTGATGCCGTCCTCGACCCAGTCGACGACATAGCCGGCCTCGGTGAGACCCTTGCGCAGGTACGCGCCCGTCTTCGGTTCATCTTCGACAATCAGAATTCGCATCACGCATTACCCTTGAAGAAACCCAGCCGGCGCAGCACGCCCGAGCCGAAGCCGCCGCGCAACGCCGCGCGCCACGACACCGCATGGCTGACACGGTACAGCACTGGCAGCACCAGCAGCGTCAGCGCCGTGGACGACAGGATACCGCCGATCACGACCGTCGCGAGCGGGCGCTGTACCTCGGCGCCGGTGCCGGTCGCGAACGCCATCGGCAGGAAGCCGAGCGACGCGACGAGCGCGGTCATCAGCACCGGCCTCAGCCGCGTGAGCGCGCCTTCGCGCACGGCGGCCTCGAGCGGCATCCCTTCGTCGCGCAGGTTGCGGATGAACGAGATCATCACGAGCCCGTTGAGCACGGCCACGCCGGACAGCGCGATGAAGCCGACCGCCGCCGTGATCGACAGCGGAATCCCGCGCAGCCACAGCGATACGACGCCGCCGCTCAGCGCGAACGGAATGCCGGTGAACACGAGCAGCCCGTCCTTCACGTTGTTGAACATCACGAACAGCAGCACGAACACCATGAACAGCGCGAGCGGCACGACGAGCTTCAGGCGCTCGCTTGCGCTTTGCAACTGCTCGAACTGCCCGCCCCACGACACCCAGTAGCCGGCCGGCACGCGCACATCCTGCTGCAGCTGCTCGCGCGCATCGGCGACGAACGAGCCGACGTCGCGCCCGCGCACGTTCGCGCTGACGACCACTCGCCGCTTGCCGTCCTCGCGGCTGATCTGGTTCGGGCCCGGCGCGACGTCGATCGTCGCGAGCTCTGCGAGCGGCACGTACGGCGCCGCCGCGAGCGGTGCGCTGGCGCCGGCCGCCGGTGCGGGCAGCGCGATCGGCAGCCGCTTGATCGCCTCGATGTCCGAGCGCAGCTCGTCGGGCAGCCGCACGACGATGTCGAAGCGGCGATCGCCCTGGAACAGCGTGCCGGCCTTCTGCCCGCCGACGGCCGCAGCCACCGAGTCCTGCAGGTCCGCAACGCTTACGCCGTAGCGCGCGAGCTTGTCGCGGTCGAGGTTGACGGTCAGCACGGGCAGGCCGGTGGTCTGCTCGACCTTCACCTCCGACGCGCCCGGGACCTTCTGCAGCGCGGCCGCGATCTGCTCGCCGGTCTGGTTCAGTACGGTCATGTCATCGCCGAAGATCTTCACGGCGACGTCGCTGCGCACGCCCGAGATCAGTTCATTGAAGCGCAGCTGGATCGGCTGCGAGAACTCGTAGGCATTGCCCGGCAGCTCGGCGAGCGCTTCCTCGATCTCGCGCACGAGCTGGTCGCGCGGCTTCTTCGGGTCGGGCCACTTGTCGGCAGGCTTCAGCATGATGTAGCCGTCCGACAGATTCGGCGGCATCGGGTCGGCCGCGATCTCGGCCGTGCCGGTGCGCGCGAACACGCGCTCGATCTCGGGGAAGCGCGCCTTCAGCGTCTTCTCGATCGACTTCTGCATCTCCACCGACTGCGACAGGCTCGTGCCGGGAATCCGCAGCGCGGACACGGCCAGGTCGCCTTCGTTGAGGCTCGGGATGAACTCGCTGCCGAGCCGCGTGGCGAGCCCGAGCGTGACCAGCACGATCACGCCCGCGCCGATCATCACGCGTGCCGGCCGCGTCATGAACGCAGCGAGCGCCGGCTCGTACGCGCGCCGCGCCCAGCCCATCAGCCGGTTCTCCTTCTCCTCGACGCGCTCGCCGATGAACAGCGCGACGGCCGCCGGAATGAACGTGACGGTCAGCACCATCGCGGCCGCGAGCGCCATCACGACGGTAATGGCCATCGGGTGGAACATCTTGCCTTCGACGCCGGTCAGCGCAAAGATCGGCAGGTACACGACCATGATGATCAGTTGCCCGAAGATCAGTGCGCGACGCGCTTCCTGGGACGCACCGAACACCTCCGCGAAACGCTCTTCACGCGTGAGCGGCCGGCCGGCGGCGGCCTGCGCGTGCGCAAGCCGCCTCACGCAGTTCTCGACGATCACCACCGCGCCGTCGACGATGATCCCGAAGTCGAGCGCGCCGAGGCTCATCAGGTTCGCGCTCACCTTCGCGTTCACCATCCCGGTGAAGGTCATCAGCATCGACAGGGGGATCACGAGCGCGGTGATCAGCGCCGCGCGCATGTTGCCGAGGAACAGGAACAGCACGGCGATCACGAGGATCGCGCCTTCGAGCAGGTTCTTCTTCACCGTCGCGACGGCCTTCTCGACGAGCACCGTGCGGTCGTACACCGGAATCGCCTTCACGCCGGACGGCAGCGTGCGGTTCACGTCCTCCATCTTCGCGGCAACGGCCTTCGCGACCGTGCGGCTGTTCTCGCCCATCAGCATGAAGACCGTGCCGAGCACGACCTCCTCGCCGTCCGACGTCGCCGCGCCGGTGCGCAGCTCGCGGCCGATATCGACCAGCCCGACGTCCTTCATCCGTACCGGCACGCCACCGACGTTGGTCAGCACGATGTTCGCGATGTCGTCGACGGTGCGCGCCTGGCCCGGCACGCGCACGAGGTACTGCTCGCCGCGCTTCTCGATGTAGCCGGCACCGACGTTGTCGTTGTTGCGTTCCAGCGCGCGCACGACGTCGGCGAGCGTCAGCCCGTACGACATCAGCTTTGCCGGATTCGGCGCGACGCGGTACTCCTTCACGTAGCCGCCGATCGAGTTCACCTCGGTCACGCCGCGCACGTTGCGCAGCTGCGGCCGGACGACCCAGTCCTGCAGCTCGCGCAGGTCGGCCGCGGTATAGCGCGTGCCGTCGGGCTTGCGCGCGGCCGCGTCGGCCTCGACAGTCCACAGGTAGATCTCGCCGAGGCCCGTCGACGTCGGCCCCATCGCGGGCGCGATGCCGGCCGGCAGCTTGTCCTTCGCTTCCTGGATGCGCTCGTTGACGAGCTGCCGCGCGAAATAGATGTCGGTGCCGTCCTTGAAGATCACCGTGACCTGCGACAGCCCGTAGCGCGAGATCGAGCGCGTCTGCTCGAGGCCCGGCAGGCCGGCCATCACGGTCTCGACCGGATAGGTGATGCGCTGCTCGGCCTCGAGCGGCGAATAGCCCGGCGCGGACGTGTTGATCTGGACCTGCACGTTGGTGATGTCGGGCACCGCGTCGATCGGCAGCTTCTGGTAGCTGAACACGCCCAGCGCGGCCACGGCCGCGATCGCCAGCATCACGAGCCAGCGGTGCGCAATCGCAAAGCGGATCACGCGCTCAAACATGACGGGATTCCTTGAAACGGGGCACGGACACCCTCGACGGACGGGCCGCCCGGCCGGTCACGCGGCGGGCTGGAAAACGGGCCGCATATCGGGCCGCGAGTCGTGCAACGGCACACACGTAACGCTCATTCATGTTCCGCGCTCCCCTTGCCGAGTTCGGCCTTCAGCACGAAACTGTTCGACGCCGCGTATTCCTGGCCCGGCTTGAGCCCCTTCAGTACTTCGGTCGCACGTTCGTCGCGCCGCCCAGTCTCGACGGCCTGCGCGACGAAGCCCTTCGACGAGCGCACGAAAACGGAAGGTGCGCCGTCGACGTCCTGCAGTGCGTCGCTCGCGACCGCGAGCGGCACGCCCTGCTTGCCCGCGTCGACCGACACGTTCACGAACATCCCGGGCCGCCACACGCCGTCCGGGTTCGGCAGCACGACGCGCGCCGGCGCGGTGCGCGTCTGTTCGCCGAGCAGCGATCCCACGTACGCGATCGGGCCGCTCGAACGCGATTCGAACGCGGTCGCGATGACCGTCGCGTCGCGGCCGACCCGTACGTCGTTGAGCCGCTGCGCCGGCACGGCCATCTCGGCCCATACCGTCGACAGGTCGGAGATCACGAACATGCTGGCATCGGCAGCGGTCGCTTCGCCCGGCGTCGCATGCTTCTCGACGATCGTGCCCGCGAACGGCGCGCGCAGTTCGTAGCGGTTCAGCGCGCCCGCGCCGACCGGCGCGTTCAGCGCGGCGAGCTTCTGCCGCGCGTTCTGCACGGCGATCTCGGCTTCACGCAACTGCACCTGCGCCTGCTGGTAGTCCTGCTCGGCCGAAATGCGCTCCTTCCACAGCGTGCGTTCGCGCTCGTAGGTCGCGCGAGCGCCCGACAACCGGCGCTCGGCCGTCAGCAGCTCGCTGCGCCGGTCGGCAAGATCGGTACTCGCGATCACGGCCAGCACCTGCCCTTTCGTGACGTTCTGCCCGAGCGACACCGATACCTGCTCGACGATGCCGGCCACGCGCGGCACCACGTGCGCGGTGCGATCCTCGTTGAACTTGATCTCGCCCGGCAACTGGAACGGCGTCGCGATCTGCGCGGGGCCTGCCTTCGCCAACGCGATCTTCGAGGTCGCGAGCTGGGCGTCGGTCAACGCGATCGCGCCGTCGGCGCGGGCGAACGGGAACGATGCGGCTTCATTGCCCGCCTTCACGTCGATCGTCGCATCGAACACGTGCGGCTTGCCGATCGACTGCGCGGACACGAACTTCTGGCCGGCCGCATCGAATCGCAAGGGTTCGTGCGTGCGGTCGTAGCGAACCAGCGTGCCGGACACGGTGACGCCCTTGTCGGCCGGCATGCCGTCGACGAACGGATACACGATGAGGCGCGCGTCGCCGGGCTTCTCCGTCATCACGATTTCGACGGACAGCTTGCCGCGCTTGAGCACGACACCGCCTCGCTCGCCGGCTGCTTCGGCGGATGAAGCGGCCGACGCGGCCGCGCCGTTGCCGCCGCTGTTGCGCGTGACGCCGAGTGCGCCGATGACGATCCCGGCACTGCCGAGCACGACCGCCGCGATGATCAGGATTCTGCTGCGTGACATGGTGATCCTTCAGGTAAATGAGGCGTCTGTCGCGCTACTGCGCGAGCGGCGTACCGACGAGCCGGCCGATGTCGGCACGGGCCGTATGCGCATCGGCGAGCGCGCGCACGTATTGCGACTGGCCCTGGAACAGCGTGCGCTGCGCGTCGAGCACGTCGAGGAAGCTGAACTTCCCGAGCTCGTAGCCGCGCGACATCGCATCGAGCGCGAGGCGCGCGGCCGGCAGGATGTCGGCCTTCAGCCGCTGCGCCTCCTGCGCGGCGGCTTCGAAATTCGCATACGCCTGCGTGAGGTCGAGCCGCAGGCGCGTGCGTTCGCGATCGAGATCGGCATTTGCGCGCTCGGCCTTGTGCGTCGCCTCGAGCAGCGCGCCCTTGTTCGTGTTGAACAGCGGAATCGGAATCGACACGCCGACCACGGCCTGGTTGTCCGGCACGCCGCCCGTGGTCACGCGCTTCACGCCGGCACTGATCGTCACGTCCGGAATGCGCCGTGCGCGTTCAAGCGACACGGCCGCGTTCGAGCGCAGCATCTCGGCGCGCGCGATCCGCGCGAGCGGCGCATCGTCGAGCTGCGCGGTCAGCGCGGGCAGCGGCTCGACCGGCGGCACGGCTTCGAGGTCGCCGAGCACCGCAAGCCGGCCGCTGCGTGCTTCGCCCATCACCGCGTTCAGCTTCTCGCGTGCAACCTCGACACGGCCGCGCGCGGTCACGACTTCGATCTGCACGCCGGCCGCCGCCACGTGCGCCTTGGTCGCTTCGACGGGCGACACCTTGCCGGCCTGTGCACGGCGGCTCGCAAGATCCGCGGAACGCGCGGCGATCGCGGCCGATTCCTCGGTCACCTGAAGCTGGCGCTGCGCGGCGAGCAGCCCGTAGAACGCGGCGATCACGTCGGCGCGCACGACGGCGCCCTGTTCGTCGAGCGATGCGTTGGCCGCTTCCCTGCCGTACGACGCGACATCGAGCCGCGCGCTGCGCTTGCCGCCGAGTTCGATCGTCTGGTTGATCAGCGCGGTCGACGTGCGTTCGGCGCGCCGAAACCCTTCCTGCAGGAACGACACCTCGGGATTGGGGCGAGCGCCGGCCTGCATCAGCGCGCCGGCCGACGCGTCGACGTCCGCGCGCGCGCCGCGCAGCGCCGGATTATTCCGGGCCGCGACCGATAGCGCATCGGAAAGCGTCAATGAAGTGGAAGGGAGCGCGTCGGGGGGCGGTGCGCCGATCGGCGCGGCGCTGCCGGAGGCAGCCGGGGCCGGCCCCGGCGACAGCGACGGCTGCGCATGAGCCGTCGCGGCCATCGCGAAGACGACGGCCACGGCGAGGTTGAGCTTGAGCATGTTCGGTTCTGCGGTAACGGTTCGCGACCGATGCTACGGTCCGGCCGCAGTGCGAACATGAGGCGAAGATGATATTTCCGTCATCTTGGGCGCGGCCGCGCGCATGCGTGCGGCGCCCAGCGGGAGCCATGCCCCGCTTCGGCGATCAGGAGAATCAATGAGCGTGCGGCGCGACGGCCGCACGGAAGATGGCGGTGGCACGGGGAATCAGCACGCGTACGCGGCGATCCCCCGCAGGCGGCTCAGACGGCCCCTCGCTTCGCGCGCCGCCGCTGCACGAGCCAGTCGAGCAGTTGCCGCCCGTCGCGTTCGCCGAACCAGCGCGCGTGACCGATCAGGTAGCCGTCGTACGCGATGTCGACGATCGCCGGCGCATCGATGATGCAACCGAAATAGGCCACTTCCGACAGTGCGAACTCCGTATGCACGATCGGCAGCAGCGCGACCAGCGCCGCATAGGCTTCGTCACCCAGCGGTTCGAGCGATTCATACCCGTCGAGCAGCGCGTCGATCTGCGCGTACTCGACGCGGCGCGCATCGGCCGGCGCCATCCAGTCGACCGTGTTGCGCTCGATCGCCAGCGCGAGGTCCATCACCGCGCAGGTGCGATCCGACAGCCCGAAATCGAGCACGGTCCGCACCTGCGCGCCGGGCCCCGCATCGGTCCACAACAGGTTCGACGCATGCCAGTCGCCGTGCGTCCACAACGGCGTAAGCGCCGGCAGCAAAGGCACGAGGCGCGCATGATACGGGCCGATCGCGTCGGCCACGTCGCCGCGCCAGTCGCGCGCGCCGAGCGCGCGCACGAGCAGCGGCTGCGCGTCGACCCAGCGTTCGAGCGCACCCGCCAGATCGGGAGACGACAGCACGCGAAAGCTCGACAGCAGCGTCCGCACGGGCCGCGCCGGCGCATCGTAGCCGGCCGACGCGCGATGCAGCTCGGCCAGCGCGCGGCCGGCCGCGTAAGCGTGCGACGCATGCGTGAAAGGCTGCCACGACATCACGCCGCGATACGGATCGACGCCGGGTGCCCGTACGTGCACTTCGTAGGTCCAGTCGCCGGCGGCGAACGCGGTCGCACCGTCGCGATCCGCAAGAATGTCCACCACGGGCATCCCGCGTTCGCGCAGATGCGCGATGAAACGATGCTCCTCCTCGAGCCCTTCGACATCGCGCAGGCTCACGTGATGACGCTTGACGAACAACCCGCGTCCGTCCGTCATCTGCACCAGGACGGCCGCCGCGAACTGCCGCGGGCTGTGCCATGTGAGCCGCGCCGGCTCGCCGGCGCCGTCGATCCGGGCGAGCACCGCCGCCACCTCGTCGTGCGTCATCAGCGGCCAGTCGCGTTCGGCCTGCTCGCCGTCGACACCGAATTGCGGCGGCGCGACGTCACGCGACAGGGATCCGTCCGGCTCGAGTGGGAATGACATGAACGACGTTGCTCCGTGGTTGATTCAGATCGGCGCGGGGATCAGCGCGCGCCGCCGCCCGTTGCCAGCGCACCGCCGGCCGCCGCGCGCAGCGCCGCGGCCGTCCGGCTCCAGTCGCGCCAGCCGACGACGGCCAGCCCGATGAACAGCGCATAGAGTCCGGCCGTCAGATACAGTTCCTTGAACACGAACATCCCGACATACACGACGTTCACGACGATCCACAACCCCCACGACGCGATGTAGCGTCGCGCCGTCCAGTATTGCGCGACGAGGCTGAACGCGGTCAGCGATGCATCGACGAACGGCAGCGCCGCATCGGTCCAGCGCGCCATCATGCCGCCGAGCAGCGCGCTGCCGACGACGGCCGCGATCAGGTCGGGCAGCATCTGCATCGGCCGCACGCCCGTGACGGGCACGACGTCGCCCGCAGGCGCCGCGCTGCCATCGGCCTCGCTGGCGCGCTGCGCGAGCCAGCGTTGCCAGCCGTACACCTGCAGCACCGCGAACGCGCCCTGCAGCAGCATGTCCGAATACAGCTTCGCGTCGAAGAAGATCCAGCCGTACAGCGCGACCGACACGAGCCCGACCGGCCAGCACAGCATGCGCCGCTTCGCGGTCAGCCAGATCGCGAGCGCGCTGACGATCACGCCGGCGATTTCGAGTGGGGACATCGTCTGTGCTCTCCAGGTTAGCTGCCGGGGCCGCGCGTCACGCGGCCGGTTCCGGACGGTCAGAAATCATAGGTCAATGACACGCGCGCGGTGCGCGGCGCACCCGGGAACAGGTACGCATCGCCCTGCTGCTCGCCCGCGTCGCGCCAGTAGAACTTGTTGAACAGATTGTCCACCGACACGCGCAGCACCGTGCGATGGCCGCCGATCTTCGTCGTATAGCGCGCGCCGAGATTGAACACGAACCACGACGGCACGCGCGCGGTGCCCTCCTCGTTCGCATTGCGGGCCGCGCTGTACTCGATGCCGCCCAGCACGTTCAACCCCGCGACGCCCGGCACCGTGTAATCCGCATACAGCGACGCGCGCAGCGCCGGCACGTTGATGATCTGATGCCCTTCGTATGCCGGCGACCCGGAATCGTACGCACGGGCACGAATCGCCGCGACGCTGGCCGTCAGCCCCAGGCGCTCGGTTACGCGCCCGGCCGCACCGAGCTCGATCCCCTGGTGCCGCTGCGTGCCACGCTGCACGAACGTGTAGCTGGTGCCCGATGCGTCCGGGTCGGCGAACTGGAACGGCTTGCTGATCGAGAACACGGCGGCCGTGAGGCTCAGCCGGTCGAGCCAGTCGTATTTCGCGCCGACCTCGATCTGGTGCGACTCGACGGGCGGCAGGAACGCATACGCGTTGGTCGCCCGCACGGGCGCCTGGTCGCCGAGCGACAGCGCCTTGCTGTACGACGCATACAGCGACAGCACGTTCACCGGCTTGTAGACGAGCGCCACCTGTGGCAGGAACACCGAGCGATCGGTATGCGTCGTGTCGCCGTCGAGGCTGCTCCAGCTGCGCTGGCGCAGCAGCACTTCCTTGCCGCCCGCGAGCACCTGCCAGTGTTCGCCGATGCTGATGCGATCGAGCCCGAACACGCCGTACTGCCACGCATCGAGGCGCGGATACGACGGGCCGGGCGAATTCGGCGACGGCGAGAACGTCGTGTCGGGCCCGTAGATGTTCTCGCTGCCCACTTGGTAGTACACCGCGTCAGCCATGCTCACGACGCGGCGCTGCACGCTCACGCCGAGCGTCAGCTCGTGCCGCAGCGGGCCCGTTGCGAACTTGCCGGTCGTGACCGCGCGCAGGTCGTCATTGCGCCGGTATTCGCCGGGGCTGCGGAAGTCGTACACGTCGTAGTCGCCGTTCGCGCCGAAGAAGAACGGCGACGTCGCGCCGGCCGTGCAGCTCGCCGCGTACGAGCAGCCGTACGCGAACGCGCTGTTGTCGTCGATCATCGTGCGGCTGCGGCCGGCGGCGATGTAGGCCTTCCAGTCGTCGTTGAACTGGTAGTCGAAGCGCGCGTTCAGGTTCAGCGCATCGGTCGTCACCGGCTTCGCCCACGGCTGCGTGCCGAGCGCCTTCGACGTCGTCTTGATCGACGGCACGACGGTGCCGCCCAGCAGCTGGTAGCCGGGTGCGGAACGCTGGATCCACTGCTGGAATTCGGCATTGAGCTGCAGGCTCGCGCGCGGGCTGATGTCCCAGTCGGCGGCGATCGAGCCGAACGTGCGCCGACCGTTCGTGCCGTCGATGTACGAGTGCATGTTCTCCTTCGCGGCATTGATCCGGAAGCCGAACTGATTGTCGGGGCCGAAGCGGCGGCCGAGATCGACGGCCGCCGACGTCGAGCCGCGGCTGTCGACGCCACCCGTCACGCTCGCGACGTTCGCCGAGCGCTTCGTCACGAAGTTGATCACGCCACCGGGCGCGACGACGCCGCTGTCGATGCCGGCGAGCCCCTTCAGGATCTCGACGCGCTCCTTGTTCTCGAGCGGCACGTTCTGCTCGCCGGACACCGTCAGCCCGTCGATCCGGATCGCGCTCGCGAGATCGACCGGGAAACCGCGGATCGCAAAGCCTTCGAAATACCCGACCGGCGCGTAGTCGTTGACGACCGACGCGTCGTTGCGCACGACGTCGCTCAGCCGCTTCGCCTGCTGGTCGTCGAGCTGCGCGCGCGTCACGACGCTCACCGACGCCGGCGTGTCGCGCAGCGGCGCGTCATCGAGCCCCGCAACCGACGCCGTGCGTGCGCGCAGCGCGTTGCCGCGCTCGCCGCTCACCGTGATCGTCGGCAGCGTCGCGCTGCCGGCTGCCTCCGTGTCCGGGGCCGGCGTGTCGCCCTGCGCCGCGGCGGCCTGTGCCGCGAAAAGCGTGATGCCGAGACCGACGCCAAGCCCGACCTTCGCGCGCCGCCGCCGTGCGGGCGACGCTGTTGTTCTATTCACCGTCATTGTTCTGGATGGAAAACTCGCCGCTCGACCCTGTCGAAACCCGTTACGAAGCTGCGAAGCGTGCCCGCGACCGGATCCGGCCCTTCCGCCGGACGCAAGCGCCGGCGCGATATTCATCAGACGAACCGGACGATACGGCACGCAAGCGGGCCGCTCGGTCGGGAAGACGCAGGATGGGACTCGGATTCAGGTGACGCACCGGGAACCGACGCAGCCGTCGACGGGTTCGTCGGGGGCGTGTCGGGCGGCCGGCTGCATCGCGCGGTCATGTCATGCGGGGGGACGCTTCGAACGCCCCGGTGCGGGCGCGACGTACTTGCGCGCACCGTTCGATGGAACGGCGGCGTGCCCGTCGCGCGCGACATCGCGGCGCGGCGCGCATTTTACCCCGGGCGGGGCCGGCCGCCCTGGAATCGGGCGAAACGGGAGGCAGGGAAGGCGGGAATAGGGACAGCGCGATTCGCGCGGCACGACGACGGTGCCGATGCGCGCGTGACTGGCGTCGTGCGCGGCCGCCTCAATCACCGGCGCAGTCGCGCGCCGGTCATGCGGCTGGAATTCGGAGCGGGAACGTTTCCCCGCTCGCGATCCGGCGGCCGGTTGGTCAGAACCCCTGCATCGTGACGGTCGGATCGACGACCAGGTGCACGACGCCGTAGATCACCGCCCCGACGAGCACCGCGAGGATGATCGCCACGAACGGCAGCATCGTGAAGTTGGCGTTCGCGAGATCGGTCGCGTGCGCCTTGCTGTTGCGTACGCCGAAGAAACTCCACAGAACCAGTTTGATCATGCCGAGCAGTTTCATGATTGCGCTCCTTTCATCTATCGGTTGACGCTATCGTCGATCCGACCGGCATCCGAAAAAAGAAGCAGTTGCGCGCGCTTTTCGCGCAGCAGGGTGTCTGCGGCGGCATGTCGCAGGGTGCGTCAGCGATCGAGCACGAGCGGTTCCGACCCTTGCGCGGGCCGCGCGACGCACAGCAGCGCGCAGCCGGGTTCGACCGGTGCGTCGGGCACCTGTTCGTAGTCGACCGCGCCGGACAGCACGCGCGTCGCGCACGTGCCGCACGACCCGGAGCGGCATTCGGACGGCACGTCCACGCGCTGCCCTTCCGCGAATTCGAGCAATGTGCCGTCGACGGGCGTCCACGCGGCTTCGCGGCCCGTGCGCCGGAATACGACCGGCACACTCGCCACCGCCGGCGTGGCAGGCGTGCGAGTCGCGCTGCGTGCCACGCTCGACGGCCCGAACGCCTCGAAACGGATGCGTTCGTCCGGCACGTTCAGCGCACGCAGCCCGTCGTACAGGTCGCGCATGAATGCCGACGGCCCGCACAGGTAGAAGTCGTAGTCGTCGAACGTCAGCAGCCGCTTCAGTTGCGCGACGTCGATGCGGCCGGCGTGGGCTGTCGAGCCTTCGTGAGGATGACTGTCGAACCAGTGGAGCGACAACCGTTCGTCTGCGGCGGCAACGCGTGCCAGCGCCTCGGCGAACGGTCGATCATCCGATTCACGCGCGCCGTGCACGAACACCACGCGGCGCGACGGTTGATCGTCGGACAGCGCGCGGCGCAGCATCGCGACCATCGGCGTGATGCCGATGCCCGCCGACACGAGCACGGCGGGGCGCGGGCTCGCGAGATCGAACGTGAAGCGCCCGCGCGGCATCTGCGCGTCAAGCGTCATGCCCGCTTGAGCGTGATCGTGCAACCACGCCGATACGCGCCCTTCGCGCTTCACGGTGATCCGGTAATGCGCGCCGCCCGGTGCATCGGAGAGCGTGTAGCTGCGGATCGACGGCGCATCGCCGCCCGGCAGCGCGACGCGCAGCGTCAGGTGCTGCCCGGCCTCGTAGGCCGGTAATGCGCCGCCGTCCGCCGGTTCGAAGTGGAACGAACGGATCGCACGCGCTTCGTCGACGATCTTTGCGATGCGCAGCGGCCGCCATGCGGGTGCCGATGTCGATGCGGTCGCCGATGCCGATTCGGGTGCGGGTGTAGACGGCGCCACCACCGCGCCCGCGCCTGCCCCCGTCCCCGCCGCCATCGCCGCGAACTGCGGCGCGCGTTCGACCGCCGACCACCGGAACGGCAGCACCGCACGCATGCGCCGCACTTCCCGCACATGGAACCGCACGACCCGCTGCGCGCCGTCGAACGACGCGACGAGTGGCCCGTCCCACACGATCTCGGCACGCGCGGCCACATACAGCAGGTCGCCGCTGTCGAAATCGACGAACAGCAGCCCCGCGCGCGGATCGTGCTGCAGGTTGCCGAGCGTGTTGAAGAAGCGGTTGCCGCTGAAGTCCGGCGTCGTCAGCGTGTGTGCATCGTCGACGCGCACGAAGCCCGGCATCCCGCCGCGATGCGACACGTCCGCCCCACGCGCAGCGCCCGCGTCCGTCGACGTGTTCGCGCTCGCAACGAAGAACGTATCGGCCTGCGCAAGCAGCGCGCGATCGGCATCGTTCAACGCGTCGGCTACGTCGGGCCCGGCGGATGCATCGACTTCCCGTGCGACGAACGTCGGCTTGCGGCCCTGGATGTACTTCGCGCAGTTGCCGAAGCTCTGCTCGACCGCGATCGTCAGCGCGTCGCCGTCGACCGCGCGCACGACCCCGTTGACGCGATTGCGCCGCCGCGTATCGAATTCGATGCCGAGCCCGCCGAGCGGCGCGCCCGACTGCCACGCACCGGCCAGCGGATCGCCCGGCAACGCGCGCGCCGCGATGCGCAGCGTGTGCGCGTCCGGCGACGTCACGAACCCCGGCGCACCGGCCCGCAGCGTCGCCCACGGCTGGCCGTGCGCATCGACGCCGCCGAGCACGAAGAACGGCAACTGCGCGAAAAACGTCCGGTGCTGGTCCGGCATGAAGCGCCGGATCCCGCGCCGGCCAGCCGAACCCGCGGCCTCCGTCACACCTGCACGCTGCTGCACGGCAAGCTCGCCCGCGTGAAACGGTGCGCTGTCGAGTTCCCAGCCCGGTACGACGGCGGTCGGGGTGTTCATCGCGTTCTCCCTGAGCAGGCGCGGTTTCGGATGGTGTTACGCGGCGAGCAGGCCCGCGCGCGTCGTCGGCATTGCGACGAAGCCCGGCAGCGCCTCGATGCGCGCCAGCCACGCACGCACGTGCGGATACGGTTCGAGCGACACGCCGCCTTCCGGCGCGTGTGCGATGTACGAGTACGCGGCGATGTCCGCGATCGTCGGCTGCGCGCCGGCCGCGAACGGCTTGCCGGCCAGTTCGCGGTCGATCACGTCGAGCACCTTCGCGGCCGTGCGCTTGGCGGCGTCATGGTCGAGCTTCGCGCCGAACACGGTCACGAGCCGCGCGGCGGCCGGCCCCGATGCGATCGGCCCGGCCGCATACGACAACCAGCGCTGCACGATCGCCGCGCTTGCCGGATCGTCGGGCAGCCAGTGCGCGTCGCCATAGCGCTTCGCGAGGTACACGAGGATTGCATTCGAATCGGCGATCACCGTGCCGCCATCGTCGATCACGGGTACCTGCCCGAGCGGATTGAGCGCGAGGAACGCCGGTTCGCGCTGCGCGCCGGCCGCGAGATCGACGTCGACGGTTTCGGACGGCAGGCCGAGCAGCGACAGGAACAGCCGCACCCGATGTGCGTGCCCCGAGAGCAGGAACGAATAGACGCGAATCGGCGAGGCGGGCTTGCGGGCGGCAGACATGGAAACACTCCGGAATCTCGCGCCGCCGGGGATCGGCGACGAACAGCTGCAGCGTAGCGCTCGCCGTTCGTCGCCAGAAGACGGATAATCGCGGAAACATTATCCTTTTTTATAGGACAATCGACGATGGCCGATCTGCGCGACGTGAACCTGAACCGGCTGGCGATCTTCGTCGCGGTGGTCGACGCCGGCTCGCTGACGGCCGCGGCCGAGCGGCTCGGCCTGGCGAAGACGGTCGTCAGCACGCACATGCAGCGCCTCGAATCCGAGGTCGGCGCGAACCTGCTGGTGCGCACGACGCGGCGACTGAGCGTGACCGACGCAGGGCGCGCGTTCTACGACGCGTGCCGCGACATCGTGCGGGCCGCCGAAACCGCGCTCGACGCGGTGTCGTCCGACGCGGGGCCGCTGCGCGGCACGCTGCGCGTGAGCGTGCCGATCGACTACGGCGCGCTGGTCGTCGCGCCCGCCGTCGTCGCCTTGCGCGACCGGCATCCGGGGCTCGACGTCGAACTCGTCGCGAACGACCGCGTGGTCGATCTCGTGGCGGACAACCTCGACGTCGCGATCCGCATCGGCCGCCTCGCCGATTCGAACTATCGCGCGGTGCAGCTCGGCACCTACGAGAAATGGCTGGTCGCAAGCCCCGCGTTCATCGCGCGCCATGGGCGGCCGCACGATCCGGATGCGCTCGCCGCGCTGCCGTTCGTGATGCTGTCGACGCTGCCGCGCCCGCATTCGGTTGAACTCGAAGACGCGAACGGCGGCACCGCTTCGGTGCGCTGCGTCGCGCCGGTCGTGTCGAACACCGCCACCGCGTGCCGCGCGATCGTGCTCGCGGGCGGCGGCTTCGGGCTGCTGACGGATTTCTCGACCGCCGACGACGTCGCGGCCGGCCGGCTCGTGCGGCTGCTGCCCGCATGGCGCTCGGCGCCGGCCGGGATTCATGCGGTGTATCCGTCGACGCGGCTGCCTTCGCCGAAGGTGCGGGCGTTTGTCGACGCGATGAAGGCGCGGATCGGGGAGGCGCCGGCAGCGCCGGTGCAAGCGACACGAGCGAAACCCACAAGCGGTTGATTCCGGATTGCCGGCCCCGTCCGGCACGACCGCCGGCGATCGATACGCTTTAACTCCCCTCCAATTCCCTTTCTCCGGGCTTTCCCATTCGAAACGAATACACCCTTTATTTTCCAAACAAATCAGGCATTGCCCTTCCTGTTTTTATACTAATCTTATTCCCATAAATATGCTGATTTGCGTTTACCGAAACGTTTCAATTCTCCGCTTTATTCAATCAAGGAGTCTGAAATGCAAATCGCCGCAACTCCATGGGGAACCACACCATCGATCCGCGTCGACACGGGCGCATTCAACCAGGCGGGCGACAACGTATCCGCAACGTGCCGGCTGGTCGGAAACGCGATCCACATCCCCGTGTATGCAACCAGCGGCGGCTCGACGACCAAGTGGTGCCGGGATGGGGACGGCTGGACCCGGGGCGCCTATACGGGGTTGTGATCGAACGTGCCTGGGGCGCGAGGATTTTCGCGCCACGATCGGCGCAATGCGAACCGAATTTCGCATTGCGCCGCTTTTTTTATTTTATCCACATTGTTTTGATCAATTCACCGCCACATGAAATCCAAACCTAAAACAATGACGGCTTATTGATAATCATTTTCATCCAGAAAAATCGCCGGATTTTATTTATGCAACAGGCGATTAAATCGAGCAAGAAAGCGACACGGCACCCGGTGCGCCGTGCAGCCAACGCTTTATCTTAATTTTCAACCGGTGATGCCTTCCGGTTACCCGATCTCCCGCAACGTCCCCAGCAGCACCTTCCGGCAACTCGCGACCATCTGCACCTCCGGATCGCGATATTCGGTGAGCAGCCACGCTGCGCCGACGTTCGTCATCGCACCGACGAGCGCGAGCCCGATCAGCCGTTGCTCGGTGCGCTCGGCGGGCGTCACCGCCTCGCGCGGCGCGCCGATCGCCATGATCAGCTTGCCGAAGTCGATCAGCATGCGCTGGTACGTCATGTCGGTGTCCGCGCTCACGCCCATCACCTCGAGCAGCAGCACGCGCGCCGCGCACGGGTCGCGCAGGAACGCGAAGAACGCGGCGAGCCCCGCATCGACGCTCTCGTGCAGATCGCCGCCCCGCTCGGCCACCGCCCGCGCGACCGCTTCGTGCAGCTGCTGCGCGTGATGCAGGTAGGTGCAGCGCAGCAAATCGTCGGTGCTGTCGAACGCCGCATAAAAATAGCGATCGTTCAGCTTCGCTTCCTGGCAGATCGACCGCACGGTCGCCTTGCGGAACCCGACCGTGCCGAACACGCGCGTCGCCGCGCGGATCAACGCGTCGCGCCGCTCCGCGGCCCGCACCTCGGGCGCCACGCCGCCATACGAGCGGCCCCGTTTTTCCGTTTCGAGTGCTTTCTCCATTCCGCTATTTGACATCAGGACACCCGAAAACTAAAGTGGTGACGATCAACACCACATTAGACGCGCCGCCGGCGCAGTGCAAGCGGAACGGGAGGAGCACGGATGAACGGGTTTTCCGGCAAGGTCGCCGCGATCACGGGCGCCGGTTCGGGCATGGGCCGCAGCCTCGCGGTCGAGCTCGCGCGGCGCGGCTGCGAGGTCGCGCTCGCCGACGTCAACGAAACCGGGCTCGCCGGCACGGCAGCCGCCTGCGCGCAGCATGGCGTGCGCGTGAGCACGCGGCGGCTCGACGTATCCGACCGCGATGCGGTGTTCGCGTGGGCCGATTTCGTGCGCGCCGAGCACGGCAAGGTCAACCTGGTCTTCAACAACGCGGGCGTGTCGCTGGCCGCCAGCGCCGAGACCGCGCGCATCGCCGATCTCGAATGGATCGTCGGCATCAACTTCTGGGGCGTCGTGCACGGCACGCAGGCGTTCCTGCCGCATCTGCGCGCGTCGGGCGACGGGCACGTCGTCAACACGTCGAGCCTGTTCGGCCTCGTCGCGATGCCCACCCAAAGCGCGTACAACGCGACCAAGTTCGCGGTGCGCGGCTTCACCGAGGCGCTGCGCATGGAGCTCGAACTCGACGGCGCGCCGGTGAGCGCGACCTGCGTGCACCCGGGCGGCGTCGCGACGAACATCGTCGACGCGGGCCGCGTCGATACCAGCATCCACGCGCTCACGGGCCAGGACGAAGCGACCCATCGCCGCCAGGCGAACCGCCTGATTCACGCAACCACGGCCGATGACGCCGCGCGGCAGATCCTCGCGGGTGTCGAACGCAATGCGCGCCGCGTGATCGTCGGCGCCGATGCGCGTCGGCTCGACCGGATCGCGCGCCTGCTCGGCGCCGGTTACCAGTGGCTGATGCTGCGCCACGTCCGCCGCGCCCGTGCCCGCAATCTCCGACCGAAGGAAGTCCCTGTGGGAGAACGCCCGCACGCCCCGGCCGCTCTTCCGACCACGCCGACCAAGGACCCCGCATGACCTCGACGACGACCGACCGGCGTGACGCGCCGCCCGCCTCCGGTGCTCGACAAGACGGCAACGACCTCGACGTGCTGATCGTCGGCGCCGGCCTGTCCGGCATCGGCGCCGCGTATCACCTGAAGCAGCGCTGCCCGTATGCGAGCGTGGCGATCGTCGAGGCGCGCGACGCGATCGGCGGCACCTGGGACCTGTTCCGCTATCCGGGCGTCCGTTCGGATTCCGACATGTTCACGCTCGGCTACAGCTTCCGGCCGTGGCACAGCGACAAGGCGATCTCGGACGGCCAGACGATCCTCGACTACATCCGCGACACCGCACGCGCGTACGGCATCGACAAGACGATCCGCTACGGCCAGAAGGTGGTCGCGGCCGACTGGGACTCGAACCGCGCGCGCTGGACGGTACGCATCGAGCGCACGCGGAACGGCGCGACCGACACGCTCGTCTACACCTGCCGCTTCCTGTTCATGTGCAGCGGCTACTACGACTACGACGCCGGCTACCTGCCCGACTGGGCGGGGATGGACACGTTCGAAGGCAAGCTCGTGCATCCGCAGCACTGGCCGAAGGACCTGTCGTATGCGAACCGGCGCGTGGTCGTGATCGGCAGCGGCGCGACGGCCGTGACGCTCGTGCCGTCGATGGCGGCCGACGCGCAGCACGTGACGATGCTGCAGCGCTCGCCGACCTACATCGTGTCGCTGCCCGCACGCGACAAGATCGCGAACGCGTTGCGCCGCGTGCTGCCGTCGCGGCTCGCGCACCGGCTCGTGCGCGTGAAGAACGTGCTGCTGACGATGTACCTGTACAACGTGTCGCGCCGCAAGCCCGACCGGACGAAGCAGTTCATCATCCGCGCGGCCAGCAAGCAGGTCGGCCCCGGCTTCGACGTCGCGAAGCACCTGACGCCGCGCTACATGCCGTGGGACCAGCGCGTGTGCCTGGTACCGAACGGCGACCTGTTCAAGTCGATCCGCGCGGGCCGCGCGTCGATCGTCACCGACGAGATCGAACGCTTCACGCCGACCGGCCTCAAGCTGAAGAGCGGCCAGCAGCTCGACGCGGACGTGATCGTCACCGCGACCGGGCTGAAGGTGAAGATGCTCGGCGGCGCGCGCGTCACCGTCGACGGTCGCGCGGTCGACCTGCCGGACACCGTGTCGTACAAGGGGATGATGTACAGCGACGTGCCGAACCTCGCATCGTCGTTCGGCTACACCAATGCGTCGTGGACGCTGAAGGCCGAGCTGATCGCGCGCTACGTGTGCCGGCTGCTCAACCACATGCGCGCGAACGGCTACGACACGTGCGTGCCGCGGCTCGGCACCGGCGATCCCGGCAACGTGCCGGCCGTCAACCTGAGCTCGGGCTATATCCAGCGTGCGGCCGGCATCCTGCCGAAGCAGGGGCATAGCAAGCCGTGGAAGTTCCACCAGAACTACGTGCTCGATCTCGCGTCGCTGAAGTTCAGCGGACTCGCCGATTCGGCGATGCAGTTCGAACGCCGCGCAAAAGCCGGCCCGGCCGCCACGACGCCGGTTGCCGAACCCGCACTCGAAACCCGCTGAGGCCGACATGACCCATACGCTCCATCTGATCCAGAACGTGCTACTCGGCGTCGTCGCCGTACTCGCCGCGCTCGCGCTGTTTACCGGCTACGTGGCCCGCCGCGTGACGCGCGCGTTTCCGCCCGAAGGCCGCTTCGTCGACATCGGCGGCGACCGCATCCACTACGTCGAATACGGCAACGGCCCGCCGCTCGTGTTCGTCCACGGGCTCGCGGGGCAGTTGCGCAATTTCGCGTACCTGCCGCTCGCGCGGCTCGCGCAGCAGCATCGCGTGATCCTCATCGACCGCCCGGGCGCCGGCCGGTCGCTCCGCGGCGCAGGCTCGCAGGCGAACGTGTTCGCGCAGGCCCGCACGGTCGCCGCGTTCATCGACGCGCTGCGGCTCGACAAGCCGGTGCTCGTCGGCCACTCGCTCGGCGGCGCGATCGCGCTCGCGGTCGGTCTCAATCATGCCGATCGCGTGAGCCGGCTCGCGCTGATCGCGCCGCTGTCGCACGAGCAGAGCGAGCCGCCGGCGCCGTTCAAGCCGCTGATGCTGCCGTCGCCGCTGGTGCGCCGCTTCGTGTCGTGGACCTTCGCGATTCCGCTGACGATCCTGACCGGCCGCAAGGCCGTGCGCCAGGTGTTCGCGCCGGAAGACGTGCCGCGCGACTTCCCGGTCAAGGGCGGCGGGCTGCTCGGGATGCGCCCGCACGTGTTCTACGCGACCGCAACCGACCTGCTGTCGGCCCCCGTCGACCTGCCCGCGATGGAGCGCCGCTATCCGGACCTCGCGCTGCCGGTCGACGTGCTGTACGGACGCGCCGATCCGATCCTGAATTGGCGCGAGCACGGCGAAGCGCTCGCGCAGAAATCGGCGCGCGTGCGGCTGAAGGTCGTCGAGGGCGGGCACATGCTGCCGGTCACGATTCCGGAAGCCACGGCCGACTGGCTGCTCGAAGTCGCCGCTACGCCGGCCGAGGCGGCCGCGCCGGCGGCACGCATCGCGTAAGCCGCGACCGCGTAACAGGGCCTGATTCCGTGCCGTGCAGCCGGCGCTGCGACGGAATCAGGCTTCGTCGTCGGGCAGCGACAGCCCACGCTCCGATATCACCTCCCGCGCGCTGCGGAATGCCTCGACCGCGGCCGGCGCGCCCGCGTACAGCGCGCTGTGCAACAGCACCTCGCGGATCTCGACGAGGCTCGCGCCGTTGTTGAGCGCGCCGCGAATGTGACCCTTCAGCTCCGTGCTGCGGCCGAGTGCCGCCAGCATCGCGCACGTGCACAGGCTGCGCGTCTTCAGGTCGATCCCGCCCCGCTGCCACGTGCTGCCCCACGCGTGTTCGTTCAGCCAGTTCTGCAGCGGGCGCGAAAAACCGTCGAGGTCGCGCATCGCGCGTTCGACGAACGCCTCGCCCATCACGTCGATTCGTCGTGCCTTGCCGTATTCCCTGTCCTGTTCGCTCATGTCCGTGTCCTGTGTGGAGTCGTGGCCGCTTCGGCATCGTCGGCAGCCGGGGATGTCGCGCCATGTTCATCGGGCCGGCGCGTTTCGTCAAAGATGTGGCCCTCGGTTCGAGGCCGCCCGCGTCACGCGATATCGAACGCTACGTAACATCGCGCCGCGCGTTACGGCGGCTTGCGGGAACATCGCAACCGCCGCGCCGGCGCACCTTGCATACCCGTCGCGCGAAAGCGCCGTAACTGCGTTTAAATCGCGCGTATATTCCCGATTCCTGCAATAAAGCGCGACACCGTTTCGGGAAAACTCCCGTGGCGCGGAATTTGCAGAGGAGGCTTGGACACACTTCCAATGTCGAGGCCAACATGCACAAACTTTTCAAGAAGACGACGGTAACGATGGCCGTCTCGTCGCTGCTCGCACTCTATGGTTGCGGCTCGGTCGATGGACCGACGACCCCGCCGACGATCAAGCCGAGCACGTCCGGGACGGGTGGCAGCTCGGGGACTTCGGGTACGTCGGGCGGTGGGACGTCGGGGACTTCGGGTGGCGGGACGTCGGGTAGCTCGGGTACGTCGGGCACCTCCGGTACGTCGGGCACTTCCGGTACGTCGGGCACTTCCGGCACGTCGGGTACTTCCGGCACGTCGGGTACCTCCGGTACGTCGGGTACTTCCGGTACCTCGGGTACTTCCGGTACCTCGGGTACTTCCGGTACGTCGGGCACTTCCGGCACATCGGGTACCTCCGGTACCTCGGGCACTTCCGGTACGTCGGGCACTTCCGGTACCTCGGGCACTTCCGGTACCTCGGGCACTTCCGGTACGTCAGGCACCTCCGGTACCTCGGGTACTTCCGGCACCTCGGGTACTTCCGGCACCTCGGGTACTTCCGGCACCTCGGGTACTTCCGGCACCTCGGGCACGTCGGGCACCTCCGGCACCTCCGGCACCTCCGGCACCTCCGGCACCTCCGGCACGTCGGGCACCTCCGGCACCTCGGGTACCTCCGGCACGTCGGGTACTTCCGGTACGTCGGGCACCTCCGGCACGTCGGGTACTTCCGGTACGTCGGGCACCTCCGGTACGTCGGGCACTTCCGGCACGTCGGGCACTTCCGGCACGTCGGGTACCTCCGGCACCTCGGGCACCTCCGGCACGTCGGGTACTTCCGGTACGTCGGGCACTTCCGGCACATCGGGTACCTCCGGTACCTCGGGCACTTCCGGCACATCGGGTACCTCCGGTACCTCGGGCACTTCCGGTACCTCGGGCACTTCCGGTACCTCGGGCACCTCCGGCACGTCGGGCACTTCCGGTACGTCGGGTACTTCCGGTACGTCGGGTACGTCGGGCACCTCCGGCACGTCAGGCACCTCCGGCACCGGCGTCACCCCACTCGGCAATGTCCTCCAGAAATCCGGCAACCTCGTGACGGCACTCGGCACGACGGTCGCAAACGGCGGCGGGCAGATCGGCGGCGTGCAGATCCCCGGCACGAACCCGACGACGGCCTCCAGCGTCGGCAACGCGGTCACGAGCCTCGGCAACGGCGTGCAGGCACTCGGCAACGGCGTCGCGGCCGGCCTCGGCTCGATCGGCGTGTCGGCCAACCCGCTCGGACCGACGCTGACGTCGACCACCGGCCTGCTGACCGGCGCCGGCGGCGCGGTCAACAACCTCGGCAACGCAGTGAAGAGCCTCGGTTCGGGCCCGCTGTCGCCGCTGTCGCCGGTCACGTCGCTCGTCGGCGATCTCGTCAACACAGTTGGCGGCGCCGTCAATTCGACCGCATCGGGCCTCAACACCGCGCTGAACAGCGCGCCGGTCCAGCAGCTCGAGACGCAGGTCGGCAAGGTGATCAACCCGATCACGAACACGCTGACCGGCGGTGTCACGACGCCGGGCGCCACGCAAACGCTCGGCGGCGTGACGCTGCTCGGCACGCCGCTCAACGGCCTGCTGAGCACGCTCGGCAACGGCCTCGCCAGCGCCGGCACGAAGGTCGGCGGCGCAACCGACAACCCGGTCGGTACCGGCCTCGGCGGTGTCGTGGCGCAGCTCGGCAACACGGTGACGTCCACCGGCGGTCTCGTCCACGACAACAACGCGGGCAGCTCCAGCAGCGGCACGGGCGGCAGCAACCCGCTCGATCTCGCTCGCGAGGCTCGCTTTGGCTGACTGCTGGATATGCGGGTTCTGCACAATCGCGACGAGCAAATCGTCGGTTGCCTTACCGTCGCGCACAGCAGGCCAATTTTTCCTGTCCGCTAA
>NZ_JAAGPO010000091.1:0-39506 GCF_017104825.1 Burkholderia sp. Ac-20345
TGATGGGCCGGGCGGCGTCCGCTACGCGGTTGTCGGCTGGCGCGGCGGCAATGCGGCTACCGGGCCGCGATGCGACGCGGCGGACAGGTCGGCGCAGCCGCCGTCGTGCGTCCGGATTCCGTATCGGGAGGCTGATGCCGATGAACGCTGATCGCCGGATGCGCGCGCATACGCTGCTTGAAGTGTTGATTGCGATGACCGTCGGTCTGCTCGTACTCGCGGCGGCCGGTGCGCTGTACCACGCGCAGCGCGTCGCACAGCGGCGCGCGGACGACGGGTTCCGGATGCGCGACGCGGCCGGCACAGCGCTGATGCTGATCGGCCAGCAGATCCAGCTGGCAGGATTCCGGCCGCTCGATGCGGACGCCGTGTCGTCGTTGCCGCCGGTGTTCGGCTGTTCGATGGCGCGTGTGAGGGGAGATGGCGCACAGGTACGGTGCGAGCCCGTGCGTGCTGCGTCGGACGCGTTGCTGATCCGGTACGTCGGCGATGCCGTGTCGACGTGGGCCACCGTTAGCGGCCAGGTGTCGGATTGCCTCGGGCAGGGCGTCGGCGTGTCCGGTGAACGTGCGCCGGTGGAGAACCGCTTCGATGTGCACACCAGTCCGTCGACGGGCGAGCCCGAACTGTATTGCGAAGGAAGCGGCCGTCCGGGCACGCCGCAGCCGGTCGTGTCGGGAATCGATCAGTTGCGGGTGCGCTATCTTCGTCGCGGCGGCACGCAGTTCGTCGATGCCGATGCAATGCGCGGCGACGACTGGCTCGATGTCGTCGCCGTGCATGTCTGCGTGCGGGCGCGCGGCGAACCGGCGGGCGAGCCGGCGCGACACATCGACTGCGATGGCCGCACTGTCGTTGCGCAAGACGGCCGTGCGCGCCTGACGCTCGATCGTATCGTCGCGTTGAGGAATGCCACGCGCGCATTCGACGATACGTCGCGCGATGCAACGGATGAACGCGAGGTGCCGCGATGAACGGGGCGGGGCAGTACGCGCGGCAGAGGTCGCGATGCGTCGCGGCACGCAACACGCGCGAGCGTATCGCGATACGCGGCGACGATCCGCGGCAGGCTGCCGCTGCGGAGGCGCTGACCACGGGCCGGCGAGTGCCGCGCATACGCTTGCCGCTAGCCAGCCGCGATTGGCGTCGCGACGCGGGCCTCGCATTGCCTGCGGTGATCGCGGTTGGCGCGGCGGTCGCGGCGCTGACCGGCATGTGGTTCGAAGCCGCACTGACGGAATCGCGCCGCACGCGCGCGTTGTCCGATCGGCTGGTCGCATTCCACGCGGCCGATGCCGCGCTTGCTGCATGCACCGGACGATTGCGCCGAGGCTCGGCACCGTACGTGAGCGAAGGCGAATCGTACGAGGAGCCCGACGCGTGGCGGCGCATGCCGGCGCTGGCAGCCGCCGAAGCGTTCGCGCCGTTCGTCGGATGGCCGATGGCTGCGCAACCGCCGCGATGCCTGATCGAAGCGTGGCGCGGGGCGGGGCCGGCCGGCGGCCGCGCTTACGTCGTCACCGCGCGTGGCGTGGGTGCGCATGCATCGAGCGCCGTCTGGCTGCAGCATCAGGTCGCGATCCGCGGCGGACACATCGTCGCCTTGCACTGGCGTCGCGTCGCGACGATGCTTCGATGAACGGTCGCACGTCCGAGTACCGCTCGGCGGGATTCACGCTGATCGAGCTGATGATCGTGCTCGCGATCGTCGCGGTGCTGGCCGGATGGGGCATCCCGTCGTATCGCGAGCATGTCGTGCGCGTTCATCGCGCGTCGGCGGTCGCCGCGCTGTACCGGGCGGCCCAATATCTCGAAACACTGGACGGTGTGCCGCCTTCGGCATTGCCGACGGCGCTCACGCAAGCGCCGCCGGACGGGTGCGCGGTCTATCGATTGGCGCTCAGGCGGCCGGACGGCGACGATTCGCCGGTGAACTATGAACTGGAAGCAATCCCGCTCGACACGGGCCCGATGCACGATGACGCATGCGGCGCATTCACGCTGCGCTCGGACGGGACGAAAGGCAATGTGCGAAGTGATGGCGCCGACGGACAGGTCGCGGCGTGCTGGGGTGTGCGTTGAGTCTGGATGGAAGGCGCGCCACGGCGCATGGCCGTGCGCGCAGGATGCCGGCGGTCAGTCGTCTTGCGTGTCGAGCCCGCGCTCGTCGCGGGACTGCTTCCAGATCCGGTAGACCTCCCATGCAGCGAAACCGAGGGTACCCCACTTCAGCGCGGGCCCCGCGCTCGCGCGCAGCAGCGAGCGAACGGGTTTTGCGAGCACGAGCGATGCGAGCGAGCTCAGCATCGGATACTGGTTGACGAGCTGGCCGAGGCTCGTATTCAGGTTCTTGGCGGACTGGCTGAACTTGTTGGTGGACAGGCCGGGGATGAACACCTTGAGCCAGCTGAAGCGCGTGACGGCGTGGCGCATTTCGCCGGCGGCTTCCGCGAGTTCGAGCCGCTCGACTTCGGATCGCAGGATCAGCAGTTCCTTGCGGAGCGCGCGATGCTGCGACGCGCTCCAGTTCGATCGCGACGAATGGGAGCGGGGTGAATTGCCCGTGACGTTCTGGCTCATGGCGCGTCGGCGAAGTAGGTGGAGGGGGTGAGCGCGGCTGCGTTCACGGCTTGCCGCGGAACAGTTCGCGGTCTTTCTCGAGTTCGGCGAGCGTCGCCTCGAATACGGTCGGCGCATCGCGCAGGCCCGAGCGAGCCTTCAGTGCGCATGCGATCCCGCCTGCGGCATACAGCGCGGTGATCGCCGCGAGCGACTGCCAGCGGTAGGTATCCCAGAACGCGATCGCGACGAGTACGGTCAGGCTGATGAGTGCCATCGTCGCGAGCATCATCGCGGCGAGCCCGAGGAACAGCACGCCCATCAGGCGCTCCTTCTCCTCGGCAAGCTCGATGCCCACCAGTTCGAGGCGCGTTTGCAGAAGTCCGATCGCGGAGCCGACGAGGCGGCGCAGCGGTCCTTGGCCGGACGGCTGCGAGGTGGTGTCTGTCGTCATGGGTGAGGTGCGTGCGCGTGCAGTGTGCAGCTAGGACAAAGCCGACCGGCGGAAACCGCCGGCTGGCTTCGACGCCCGCAGGCCGCGCGACGCGGCCAACGGGACGAAACGGCGCAGAGCGCGTTACTTGCGGTTGATCAGCAGGCCGATCAGCACGCCGACGCCGGCGGCGACGCCGATCGACGTCCACGGATGCTCGTGCACGTAGTCGTCGGTCGCGCGTGCGGCCTTCTTGCCTTTCTCGACCACCACGACCTGGACGTCGGCTGCCTTTTCCTTGGCCTGCTTCAGGCGCGACATGGCTTTCTCGCGCAGCTCGGCCGCACGGTCGCCCGTGCTGCTCGCAGCTTGCTTGAGCAGGTCTTCGGCGTCCGAGAGAACGGTTTTGATATCCGACATCAGTTTCTCCTTGTTGATTTCCGACATTGCAACTCCCATCGTGCTGTCATGCTGCAGGTTCACATCGTAGCGAAACGCCTGCCTGCTGGCGAGCCGGGAAGACACACGAAGGCAGTGCAAGACCGCATGGTAAACGACTTGTAATCATCAACAGAGCGGCAAACGGGGTGAAAAGTTTCCCGCGTGGGCGCCCGCCCGGCACCGATACCGGGCAAAAATGACAAAAAAGTATGAATATCAAACGGAATAATCGTTCGCACGCCCCATTGCTTCCCGTAAGCTGACAGACTTTCCCGCGCCGACCCGGGCGCGGTTTCAACCAGCATCGTTCGAGGAGGGAACATCATGAGTCTGCGTCTTGGCGACATCGCACCGGATTTCGAGCAGGAATCGAGCCTGGGCACGATCAAGTTTCACGAGTGGCTGGGTGACAGCTGGGGTGTCCTGTTCTCGCACCCGGCCGACTACACGCCGGTGTGCACGACCGAGCTCGGGCTGACCTCGAAGCTGAAGGGCGAATTCGAGAAGCGCAACGTGAAAGTGATCGCGCTGTCGGTCGACGGTGTCGAATCGCACAAGGGCTGGATCAACGACATCAACGACACGCAGTCGACGGTCGTCGGTTTCCCGATCATCGCCGATGCGGACCGCAAGGTTTCGCAGCTGTACGACATGATCCACCCGAATGCGAACGAAACGCTGACGGTGCGCTCGCTGTTCGTGATCGACCCGAACAAGAAGGTGCGGCTCACCATCACGTACCCGGCCAGCACGGGGCGCAACTTCGACGAAGTACTGCGCGTGATCGACTCGCTGCAGCTGACCGACAACTACAAGGTCGCGACGCCCGGCAACTGGAAGGATGGCGACGACGTCGTGATCGTGCCGTCGCTGCAGGATCCGGAGGAGCTGAAGAAGCGCTTCCCGAAGGGTTTCAACGCAGTGCGTCCGTATCTGCGCCTCACGCCGCAGCCGAACAAGTAAGCATCGGCTGATGCATGAACGCGGTACCGGGCCAGAGGCCCGGTGCGCGGATCAGATGAAAAACGGCCCGCCCGGCAGTCATGCCGGGTGGGCCGTGTCTTTTGCGCGTGTGTGGCGCGGCGTGGCAGCCGCGCACGCCGCACCCGGACGATCAGAAGAACGCCTGGATGCCCGTCTGCGCGCGGCCAAGGATCAGCGCGTGGATGTCGTGCGTGCCTTCGTACGTGTTGACCACTTCGAGGTTCACGAGGTGGCGCGCGACGCCGAATTCGTCGGAGATGCCGTTGCCGCCGAGCATGTCGCGCGCGAGCCGTGCGATGTCGAGCGCCTTGCCGCACGAATTGCGCTTCATGATCGACGTGATTTCGACGGCCGCCGTGCCTTCGTCCTTCATCCGGCCGAGGCGCAGCACGCCTTGCAGGCCGAGCGTGATTTCGGTCTGCATGTCCGCGAGCTTCTTCTGGATCAGCTGGTTCGCGGCGAGCGGCCGGCCGAACTGGTGGCGGTCGAGCACGTACTGGCGCGCGGTGTGCCAGCAGGACTCGGCGGCGCCCAGCGCGCCCCATGCGATCCCGTAGCGCGCCGAGTTCAGGCACGTGAACGGGCCGCGCAGGCCGCTCACGTTCGGCATCAGGTTCTCTTCCGGCACGAACACTTCGTCGAGGACGATTTCGCCGGTGATCGATGCGCGCAGCCCGACCTTGCCGTGGATCGCGGGCGCCGACAGGCCCTTCCAGCCTTTCTCGAGGATGAAGCCGCGGATCGCGTCCTTGCCGTTCTCTTCGAGCTTCGCCCACACGACGAACACGTCGGCGATCGGCGAGTTCGTGATCCACATCTTCGCGCCGGACAGTGAGTAGCCGCCGGGCACCTTCTTCGCGCGGGTGACCATGCTGCCCGGATCGGAGCCGTGGTTCGGCTCGGTCAGCCCGAAGCAGCCGATCCATTCGCCGGTGGCGAGCTTCGGCAGGTATTTCTGTTTCTGTGCGTCGGAGCCGAATTCGTAGATCGGCACCATGACGAGCGACGACTGCACGGACATCATCGACCGGTAGCCCGAATCGACGCGCTCGACTTCGCGCGCGATCAGCCCGTAGCTTACGTAATTGAGGCCGGGGCCGCCGTATTCCTCGGGAATCGTCGGGCCGAGCAGGCCGACTTCGCCCATTTCGCGGAAGATTTCGGCGTCGGTGCGCTCGTGGCGGAACGCTTCGGTCACGCGCGGCGCGAGCTTGTCCTGCGCGTAAGCCTGCGCGGCGTCGCGCACCATCCGCTCTTCTTCGGTCAGTTGCTGGTTGAGCAGCAGCGGATCGTCCCAATGAAAAGTTGCAGCACTCATCGTCTCATCTCCTGTCGACCCGAGTTAGCGCTTCAGCGCTTACTCGGGTCCCATGCTTTGCGGTCGACCCGAGTTAGTGCTTCAGCGCTTACCCGGGCCCCATGCTTTGCGGTCGACCCAAGCTAGCGCTTCAGCGCTTACTCGGGTCCCATGCTTTGCGGTCGGTCCCTGATTCAGCCGGGTTCCATGCCTGAGAGTTTGCTTGACGGAAGTTCCGCTGTGCGGAACAATGTTTTGCAAATCGAACCCAGTGTAGCACCAGATGACACTTTCAACCATCGACGAAACCACGATCGACGAACGCAAGTTCGTCGTCGCGCTCGCGCGCGGGCTCGACCTGCTGCGCGCATTCCGGCCGGGCGAGACGATGCTCGGCAACCGCGACTTCGCGGAGCGAACAGGGCTGCCAAAGGCGACCGTAAACCGGCTCGCCTACACGCTGACCGTGCTCGGCTACCTGCGCTACGACGAGACGCTCGGAAAGTATGCGCTCGACGCCGGCGTGCTGTCGCTCGGCTACGCGCTGCTGTCGGGCTCGGGGACGATCGACCTCGCGCGGCCGCACATGCAGGCGCTCGCGCGCGACATCGGCGCGGCCGTGTCGCTCGGCTGCCGCGACGGGCTCGACATGATCTATCTGGAGACGATCCGCAGCGAAACCGCGCTGACGCTCGGGCTCGCGCCTGGTTCGCGGCTGTCGATGCTGACGAGTTCGATGGGGCGCGCGTACCTGGCCGTGCAGCCGGAGGACGTGCGCCGCGCGCTCTATGCGGAGCTGCACCGTGCGGCCGGCGGTGCGGCCGACGCCGATGCGCTCGTCACCGCCGCGCAGCACGCGGTGGCGGAATTCTCGGCAGGCGGCTGTTGCTATTCGTTCCGGGCGTGGCACATGGACGTCAACGCGGCGGCCGTGCCGTTTCGCGAGCCGCGCGAGGGGCGCTGGCTGATCCTGAGCTGCAGCGGCCCCGCATCGTCGATGGACGAGGACGTGTTCCGTACGCAGGTCGGGCCGAAGCTGAAGGCGCTCGCACAGCGGCTCGGGCAGACGGCCTGAGCAGCACGGCGGGCGGTACGGGTTCGGTCTCCGGTACGGGCGGTAACGCACGAGAGTGGTACCGCCGCCGCCGGTTGTGCCGCAGGCGAACCGCGCGCATGATCGTTCGCCAGCTTGCCGACGAAGAGGTTTTCCATGTCTCACGCAGAACCGATGGAAGGCGGATGCGCATGTGGCGCGATCCGGTACCGGATCACCCATGTTCCGACCGACGCCGGTTTTTGCCACTGCCGGCTCTGCCAGCGCACGACCGGCGCGGCGGTCGTCGCATCCGCATCGGTGTCGATCGACGGGTTCGAATACCTGCAAGGTGAGCCGACGATCTACGCGTCGAGCGCGTGGGGCGAGCGGCGCTTCTGCGGCCGTTGCGGCGCGCAGCTCGAATACCGGCTCAGCGATGCACCCAAGACGGTCGAGATCAATTGCGCGACGCTCGACGAGCCGTCACGGCTACGCCCGGCCTGGCATGTCTGGTATGGGGATCGCTTTCCGGGCATCGAGATCGGCGACGATCTGCCCAAGTACGACGATGGCGGAAGGGGGTAAGCGGCAGTAACCTGCCGACACCGACTTTGCCGGAAACGAGGCGTTCACGCTCCCGCGAAGCCGGTCTTTCCACGAGGCCGGCAACCACCCGCCGGACATCGCGCGACGGGTCAAGCCAGGCGGCCTGATCTCCCGTCACATCACCTGTATTCCACATTCGGCACGCGACGCCCCGCGTGTGCGGATCACCTCATCCACTCAGGCTCAGGCCGTCACGACCTTCGCAAACACGGGCCCCTGCATGAACCGCACGTCGTGCTGGCGCAGCAGCTCGCACTGCGTTTCGTCGACGACGCCGTCGAAGATCAACGGAATCCGCACGCGCTGCGCATACGCGACGAGCGCCTTGACCATCCCGTCGCGCAACGCGATGCCCGCATCCATCTTGATGTAGTCGGGGCGCGCCATCTCCGATTCGACTGCGAGGATGCGGCCGGGGTCGGGCAGCTTGTCGGCGACCTTGAAGCCGTGATGCTGATAGCTGCGCGTCAGGTAGCCGAGGAAGGTCTTGTGCGCGACCGCGACCGCCGGCAGCTCGATCACGATCCGCTCGGCCGGCAGCCCGAAGCGCTGCAGTACCGACGAGAAATGCTTGCCGTGGTCGTACTTCACGCTCTTCAGCAGCCGTTCGTGCACGCGCAGGAACAGCAGCCCATGGCGCTGTGCGCCGAAGAAGTTGATCGCATGCAGCGCGCGCGACAGGCGGTCGATCGCGACGAGCGTCTGGTCGTCGACGGCCGAGTCGACCGGGTCGTGCGGCGCGCCCGTGACGACGGTGACGGCCTGGAAGCCGAGTTCGTCGCCATAGCGCTCAATTGTGTCGGCGAACGACGTCGATTGCGGCGCACCGGGCATCGTCACGTCGTAGATCGGTTCGTAGGCGCTGCCGAGCGTGCGCTCCGGCAGGTTCGCGCTTGCGGTGCCGCCATCGGCGAGCGCGAGGTGATCCCGCAGATACGGCAGTTGCCCGGCACGGGCGACCAGCTCGGGAATGGTGGGCGGAATCATCGGCGTAAGAAGGAAAAACGGCGGCCGAACGGGCCACCTCGTAGCTTGATATTAGCAGCGCCGGCCAAGCTCGGCTTGGCGTTTCGTTCATATGGTTATCCCATCCTCGACGCTTCGCCTAGGGTTTACGTTGATTTCACTATTCGTAATTGGTTTTACTATTCGTAAATTCAAGATTTGTCGCCGATCAAGAAATGCGGCATGCGGGCGCCGCGAAACGGCGCCGTTCACGAATCAACAGGAAGCAAGGAGCGAGACGTGGCGGTTGACAGGAATTGCACGCGGGACGGCGGCGCGGCGCGCCGGCAGGCGACGGGCGGGATGACGGGCGTGCCGGCGCGCGCCCGGCAGGGTTGAGGAGCGGATGGCGACCATGAGCATCGATTACCAGACGCTGAAGTTCGAATACCGCCCGCGTGCGCAGGACACGACCGTTCACCCGGTGATCGTCGTCGGCGCGGGCCCGGTGGGCCTCGCGGCCGCGATCGACCTCGCGCAGCAGGGCACGCCCGTCGTGCTGCTCGACGACGACGACACGCTGTCCACCGGCTCGCGCGCGATCTGCTTCGCGAAGCGCACGCTCGAGATCTTCGACCGGCTCGGCTGCGGCGAGCGCTTCGTCGACAAGGGCGTGAGCTGGCACGTCGGCAAGGTGTTCCTGCAGGACGAGCAGCTGTACGCGTTCGACCTGCTGCCCGAGGAAGGGCATGCGCGCCCCGCGTTCATCAACCTGCAGCAGTATTACGTCGAAGGCTACCTGGCCGACCGCGCGTTCGAGCTGCCGAACATCGACATCCGCTGGAAGCACAAGGTGACGGGCATCGACCAGTCGGCCGAACACGCGGTGCTGACGATCGAGACGCCGGAAGGTGTCGAAACGTTGCGAGCTAAGTACGTGATCGCGGCCGACGGCTCGCGCAGCGCGATGCGCACGATGATGGGCCTCGAAAGCCACGGCCGCACGTTCAAGGACCGCTTCCTGATCGCCGACGTGAAGATGAAGGCGGAGTTTCCGACCGAGCGCTGGTTCTGGTTCGACCCGCCGTTCCACCCGAATCAGTCGGTGCTGCTGCATCGCCAGCCCGATAACGTGTGGCGCATCGACTTCCAGCTCGGCTGGGATGCCGACCCCGTCGCCGAGAAGCAGCCGGAGCGCGTGATCCCGCGCGTGCGCGCGCTGCTCGGGCCGGACGTCGAGTTCGAGCTCGAATGGGTGAGCGTCTATACGTTCCGCTGCCAGCGGATGGAGTCGTTCCGGCACGGCCGCGTGCTGTTCGCGGGCGATTCCGCGCACGGCGTGTCGCCGTTCGGCGCGCGCGGCGCGAACAGCGGCGTGCAGGACGCCGACAACCTCGCCTGGAAGCTGAAGCTCGTGCTCGACGGCCGTTCGGCCGACAGCCTGCTCGACACGTACGCGAGCGAGCGCGAGTTCGCGGCCGACGAGAACATCCGCAACTCGACGCGCTCGACCGACTTCATCACGCCGAAGAGCCCGGTGTCGCGCGTGTTCCGCGACGCGACGCTGAAGCTCGCACGTGATTGCGAGTTCGCGCGCAAGCTCGTCAACAGTGGCCGCCTGTCGGTGCCGGCAGTGCTGGCCGATTCGCCGCTGAACACGCCGGATCGCAACGGCGACGCCTTCGCGGGCGCGATGCGGCCGGGTGCTGCGGCGGCCGATGCGCCGGTGCGTGTGCAGGGCGCGTCGGGCTGGCTGCTGCAGCATCTGGGCAGCGGCTTCACCGGCGTGCTGTTCGGGCTGCCGGGCGATGCGGCCGCGCTCGCGCAGGCGCTCGACGGCCTCGCGCTGCCGGTGCGCCCGGTGCTCGTCGTGCCGGCCGGGCACGCGCAGCCGGTCGCGGGTGTCGACGTCGTGGAGGACGTCGACGGCTTCGCCGCGCAACGCTACGACGCGAAGCCCGGCACGTTCTACCTGCTGCGCCCCGATCAGCATGTCTGCGCGCGCACGCGCACGCTCGACCGTCAGGCGCTTGCCGGCGCACTGGCGCGCGCGACCTGCGCACGCTGAACACACGATAACGATACCGATACCGGAGACACCGTCATGCCCCCCCTCGACACCCGCCCGCGCCTGGCTGATCCGGACGCGTTCTACGAAGCGTTGATCGACATGCATCGCGACCTGTCGGACGCCGACAGCCAGCTCGTCAACGCGAAGCTGATCCTGCTGCTCGCGAACCAGATCGGCGACGCCGACGTGCTGCGCGAAGCGATGGCGCTCGCGCGCCAGGGCGTGACGCCGCCCGTGCATCCGGCCGCCGAGGTGACGCAATGAGCGCGGCGCCGGCCGACGCGCGCGTGCTCGAAGTCGAGCGCGTGATCGACGAGACCCATCGCCCGGGCTTTCACTGGATGCTGCTGGTGCTGTGCGGGCTGTGCCTCGTGATCGACGGTTTCGATGCGCAGGCAATGGGCTACGTCGCACCGAGCGTGATCGCCGAATGGGGCGTGCCGAAGCAGGCGCTTGGGCCCGTGTTCAGCGCGAGCCTGTTCGGGATGCTGCTCGGCGCGCTCGGGTTGTCGGTGCTGGCCGACCGGATCGGGCGGCGCCCGGTGCTGATCGGCTCGACGCTGTTCTTCGCGGTGACGATGCTCGCGACGCCGTTCGCGGGTTCGATCCCGGTGCTGATGGCGCTGCGTTTCGTCACGGGCCTCGGCCTCGGCTGCATCATGCCGAACGCGATGGCGCTGGTCGGCGAGTTCAGCCCGGCCGCGCATCGCGTGAAGCGGATGATGATCGTGTCGTGCGGCTTCACGCTCGGCGCGGCGCTCGGCGGCTTCATCAGCGCCGCGCTGATTCCGGCGCTCGGCTGGCGGTCGGTGTTCTTCGTCGGTGGCACGGTGCCGCTGGTGTTGACGATCGCGATGGTCGCGCGGCTGCCCGAATCGCTGCAGTTCCTGGTGCTGAAAGGGCGCGTCGTAGAGGCGCGCGACTGGCTCGCGCACTTCGCACCGCAGGCCGGTATCGACGCGAACACGCGCATCGTCGTGCGCGAGCGCGCCGCGACCGGCGCGCCGGTCGCCGAGCTGTTCAGCCACGGCCGCCTGCCGGTCACGCTGCTGCTGTGGGCGATCAGCTTCATGAACCTGATCGATCTGTACTTCCTGTCGAACTGGCTGCCGACCGTGATGCGCGACGCGGGCTATTCGCAGGGGACGGCCGTGATCGTCGGCACGGTGCTGCAGACGGGCGGCGTGATCGGCACGCTGTCGCTCGGCTGGTTCATCGAACGCTACGGCTTCGTGCGCGTGCTGTTCGCATGCTTCGCGTGCGCGGCCGTGTCGGTGGGGCTGATCGGCTCGGTCGCGCATGCGCTGCCGTGGCTGCTGGTGGTCGTGTTCGCGGGCGGGTTCTGCGTGGTCGGCGGGCAACCGGCCGTCAACGCGCTCGCGGGCCAGTATTACCCGACGTCGCTGCGCTCGACGGGCATCGGCTGGAGCCTCGGCATCGGCCGGATCGGCTCGGTGCTCGGGCCGCTCGTCGGCGGACAACTGATTGCGCTCAACTGGTCGAATGGTGCGCTGTTCCACGCGGCCGCGGTGCCCGTGCTGTGCTCGGCGCTGTTCGTCCTCGGGCTTGCGGGTGTGACGCGGCGCAACGGCGCGCAGGCGCCGAATGCCGCCTGAATTGATGGAGAAAGGAAACGATGACGCTTGACCTGTCGAAACCGGCTAGCGCCGGCTACCAGAGCGGTTTCGCGAACGAATTCGCGACCGAGGCACTGCCCGGCGCGCTGCCGCACGGCCGCAACTCGCCGCAGCGCGCGCCGTACGGGCTGTATGCGGAGCAGCTGTCGGGCACCGCGTTTACCGCGCCGCGCGGCCACAACCGCCGCTCGTGGCTGTATCGCATCCGCCCGGCGGCCGTGCACCGGCCGTTCGAGCCGTACGCGGGCCCGCAGCGCCTCGTGTCGGAATTCGGCGATTCCGCCGACGTGCCGCCGACGCCGCCGAACCAGCTGCGCTGGGATCCGCTGCCGATGCCGGTCGAGCCGACCGATTTCGTCGACGGGCTGGTGACGATGGCCGGCAACGGCTCGGCCGCCGCGATGAACGGCTGCGCGATCCACCTGTACGCGGCGAACCGCTCGATGCAGGACCGCTTCTTCTACAGCGCGGACGGCGAACTGCTGATCGTGCCGCAGCAGGGGCGGCTCTACATCGCGACCGAATTCGGCCGGGTCGACGTCGAGCCGTTCGAGATCGCGGTGATCCCGCGCGGCGTGCGTTTTGCCGTCACGCTGCCGGACGGCGACGCGCGTGGCTACATTTGCGAAAACTTCGGCGCGCAACTGCGCCTGCCGGATCTCGGCCCGATCGGCTCGAACGGACTTGCAAACCCGCGCGACTTCCTGACGCCGCAAGCCGCGTACGAAGACCGCGAAGGTGCGTTCGAGCTGATCGCGAAGCTGAACGGCCGACTGTGGCGGGCGGACATCGGCCATTCGCCGCTCGACGTGGTCGCGTGGCACGGCAACTACGCGCCGTACAAGTACGACCTGCGCCTGTTCAACACGATCGGCTCGATCAGCTACGACCATCCCGATCCGTCGATCTTCCTGGTGCTGCAGTCGCAGAGCGACACGCCGGGCGTCGACACGATCGACTTCGTGATTTTCCCGCCGCGCTGGCTCGCGGCGGAGGATACGTTCCGCCCGCCCTGGTTCCACCGCAACGTCGCGAGCGAATTCATGGGGCTCGTGCACGGCGCGTACGACGCGAAGGCCGAAGGCTTCGTGCCGGGCGGAGCGAGTCTGCACAACTGCATGTCGGGCCACGGGCCCGACGCGGATACGTTCGAGAAGGCATCCGCGAGCGACACGACGAAGCCGCACAAGGTCGACGCGACGATGGCGTTCATGTTCGAAACCCGCACGCTGATCCGGCCGACGCGCTACGCGCTCGACACCGCGCAGCTGCAGGCGGACTACTTCGAATGCTGGCAAGGCATCAAGAAACACTTCAATCCGGAGCAAAGATGAGCGATACCCAAGACTGGCGCGCGACGCTCGAGCCGGCCCGCAAGAGCTGGGTCGAGACGGCGAACGATCCCGCCTGCGATTTCCCGATCCAGAACCTGCCGTTCGGGATCTTCAGCGATGCGAAGCAAGCGTCGCGCCGTGCAGGCGTGGCACTTGGCGACCAGATCGTCGACCTCGCGGCGCTCGCGCGCGCGGGCCTCGTGACGCTGCCGGCCGGCGGCGACGTGTTTGCCGCGCCGACGCTCAACGCGTTCATCGCGCTCGGCCGCGACGCATGGCGCAGCGTGCGCGTGCAGCTGTCGGACCTGTTTTCGCGCGATAACGCACGGCTGCGCGACGACGCTTCGCTGCGTGCGCAGGTGCTCGTCGGGCAGCGCGACGCGACGCTGCATCTGCCGGTCGAGATTCCCGGCTACACCGATTTCTATTCGTCGAAGGAGCACGCGACCAACGTCGGTTCGATGTTCCGTGATCCGAAGAATGCGCTGCTGCCGAACTGGTCGGAGATGCCGATCGGCTACAACGGCCGCGCGTCGTCGGTGATCGTGAGCGGTACGCCTGTACGGCGTCCGAACGGGCAATTGAAGCTGCCCGACCAGGAGCGTCCGGTGTTCGGCGCGTGCCGCAAGCTCGATATCGAACTGGAGACGGGCTTCATCGTCGGCCAGGGCAATGCGCTCGGCGAGCCGATCGCGTGCGAGGATGCGGAAGCGCATATCTTCGGGATGGTGCTGCTGAACGACTGGAGCGCGCGCGACATCCAGCAATGGGAATACGTGCCGCTCGGCCCGTTCAACGCGAAGACCTTCGCGACGACGATCTCGCCGTGGATCGTCACGCTCGACGCGCTCGAACCGTTCCGCGTCGCGCAGCCCGAACAGTCGCCGCAGCCGCTCGCGTACCTGCAGCACGCGGGCAAGCATGCGTTCGACATCGCGCTCGAAGTGACGCTGCGCGCGGAAGGGGCGGCCGAAGCAACGTCGATCAGCCGCACGAACTTCAAGCACATGTACTGGACGATGGCGCAGCAGCTCGCGCATCACACGGTCGCGGGCTGCAACACGCGCGTGGGCGACCTGATGGGTTCGGGCACGATCAGCGGGCCGACGAAGGATTCGTTCGGCAGCCTGCTCGAGCTGACGTGGAACGGCAAGGAGCCGGTTGCGCTGAACGGCGGCGGCAGCCGTGCGTTCATCGAGGACGGCGACGAGCTCACGCTCGCCGGATGGTGCCAGGGCGATGGCTATCGTGTCGGCTTCGGCGCGTGTGTCGGCAAGATCCTGCCGGCGGTGAAGGCGTAACGCGCAACGTGGCGCGTCGATGAGCACGACGGCCCGCATCGCGCGGGCCGTCGTCGTTTTCGCAGTGTGACCGGCGTATCCGCGGCCGGGTGGTGCGTGTTCGCACCGTCGTCGTTCGGCGGCGCGCTGCGGCGTACTTGCGCGCCAGTGTCAGACCGCGCGCTGCAAAGCGGTGCGGCGCTCCCACAGCGCGGCCGCGACGAATGCCGCGACGCAGGCGACCAGCACGCCGACCAGCGCGTTGCTGCCCAGTTGTTCCATCAATGCACCGGCGACCAGCGGGCCGCCGAAACTCGCGGCGCTCCACGACGCCGACACGAGCGAGCTCGCGGTGACGAGCGCCGCACCGCGGAAGCGTTCGCCGCACGCGACGAGCGACAGCGTGTAGATGCTGCCGGCCGCCGCACCGAGCACGAACAGCAGCGGCCAGCACAGCCACGGATTGGCGATCACGAACGGCAGCAGCGGCAGGCCGGCGAGCACGATCCAGCCTGCGCCGAGGTGCACGCGTTCGCGGCCGAGCTTGTCCGCGAGCCAGCCGATCGGGAACTGCATCGCGGTATCGCCGAACAGCATGATCGACGCGAGCAACACGGCCGTCGCGCTCGCGACGCCGTGGTCCATCGCGTAGAGCGGCAGCAGCGACAGCGCGAGCGTATCGAACAGCGCGAAGAAGCCGGTGCCGATGATCAGCGCGGGCATGCGCGGCAGCACGTCGAGCCAGCGGCCGTGCGCTTCGTGATGCGCGTCGTCGCCGGCAAGCGGGGCGCGCCGGATCGTCGCGAGCGTCGGCAGCGCGAGCAGGAACAGCGCGCCGCACAGCGCGAAGCGGATGCTCGTCGCACCGGCGATCTGGCTCACGAGCACCGGGCCCGCCATCTGGAACAGCGTGAAATTGGTTGCGTAGATTGCGACGACGCGGCCGCGCGTCGAATCGTCGGCGAGCTGGTTGACCCACGCCTCGCCGATCGTGAACAGCAGCATCAGTGCCGCGCCGCACAGCACGCGCAGCACGCCCCACAGGATCAGGTTCGACGTGAACTGCATCAGGGCGGTGGCCGCCGCAAGCAGCACGACCGACACGACGATCGCGCGGCGCGAGCCGATGTGTCGCGCGAGCGCGGTGACGAACGGCACGATCGCGAGGCCGCCGAGGGCCTGCGCGGCCGTCAGCATGCCGACGACGTTGGTGCCGTGTCCGGCCTCGGTCAGCGCGAGCGCGGTGAGCGGCAGTGTGGCGCCGGTGCCGAGACCGACGACCGCGACGCTCAGAATGAGTGCGAGGAAATCGCGATTAAGAATGGCTTTCATCGGGCGCGATGCTACACCTCGGACCTTGAAAGGTCCATGAAGGCCATCAGCTTCGCGTGGAGTTGTGCACGCAACGACTTCAACAGGGTTGCGTCACACGTACTCGGTCGGCACGGCCACCGGGCGGCGTTCGAGCGACGCCGACCACAGCGTGAGCGCGAGCGCCGCGACGGCCATCGCGACGCCGACCCACGGCAGGCTCACGAGCGACACGCCGGAACCGATCGCCATCCCGCCGAGCCACGCACCGGTCGCGTTGCCGAGGTTGAACGCGCCCTGGTTCAGCGTCGACGCGAGGTTCGGCGCGTCGCTCGCGCGATCGACGATCAGGATCTGCAGCGGCGGCACGATCGCGAACGCGAGGATGCCCCACACGAAGATCGTCGCGAGCGCGGCGAACGGCAGGTGCATCGTGCCCGCGAACAGCGCGAGGACCACGCCGATCAGCGCGAGCGTCGCGATCAGCGACGGCATCCGGCGCCAGTCGGCGAGCTTGCCGCCGAGCGTGCCGCCGACCGTCAGCCCGAGGCCGAACAGCAGCAGCACGTAGGTGACCTGGCGCGGCGAGAAGCCCGTCACGTCCTCGAGGATCGGCGTGATGTACGTGAACACGCTGAACAGGCTGGCCGACGCGAGCACGCTGATGCCGAGCACCATCAGCACCTGCGGATGTTTCAGCACGCTGAATTCGCGCGTGATGCTGGTGTCGGGCATCGCGAGGTTCTTCGGCAGGCAGACGGCGAGCGCGGCGGCCGCGGCGATGCCGATGCCGGTGACGGCCCAGAACGTCGCGCGCCAGCCGAACGCCTGGCCGAGCGCGGTGCCGAGCGGCACGCCGAGCACGTTCGCGAGGGTGAGGCCGGTGAACATCAGCGCGATCGCCTGCGCGCGACGGTTCGGCGCGACGAGGTTGCTCGCGACCACCGAGCCGATTCCGAAGAACGCGCCGTGGCAGAACGCGGTGACGACGCGCGCGGCCATCAGCACCGCATAGCCCGGTGCGATCGCGCAGAACAGGTTGCCCGCGATGAACAGCCCGATCAGGCCCATCAGCGCGCGCTTGCGCGGCATCTTCGCGGTGACGATCGCGAGGATCGGCGCACCGATCGTCACGCCGAGCGCATAGCCCGACACGAGCATGCCGGCGGCCGGGATCGACACACCGAGGTCGCGCGCGACATTGGGCAGCAGCCCCATGATCACGAACTCGGTGGTACCGATTCCAAATGCGGCGACGGCGAGGGCGAAAAGAGGTAAGGGCATCGCGGTAGGCTCGGGAAAGCCGCCGCTCGGGCTGGCGCAGGATGCGCGGGACGGGCGGACGGTAAGGCGGACGACAGCCGCGATTCTACTTCAGTGAAAACCCCTATGCTTGGGGCCAAAACGGTTGTTGCCGGCGTGCGACGGGGCAGCACGCGTGAAGCTCACAGTGTGGGATTGGGAGGGGTGGCGGCGCTGAATTTGCTGGGGCCGGAACGGTGGCGGCGGCGAGGCGCTCGTCAGGCGATGCGTTCGGGGGAGCCGTCGATGCTCGTGGTCGATGTGCTTGCTGCGTCGGCGTCGGTGTTCGTTGCCGCGTCAGCGTCGGCCGCAGCCTCAGCGGGCGACGGGTGCGAGCCGTCGGCATCGGTCGAGGCCGGATCGTCCCAGCCGTTTTCGAACAGACACGCTTCGATCGGCATCCGCGCGGCCCAACGCTCCTGTTCGAGCATCGGCTTCGCATAGAACGCGTCGACGTGCCCGACGCACAGCACGGCGATCGGCTTCGCGCCGTCGGGCATCCGCAGCAGCCGGCGCAGCGCATCGACGTCGAACAGCGATACCCAGCCCATCCCGAACCCTTCGGCGCGGGCCGCGAGCCACATGTTCTGGATCGCACACGCGGCGGACGCGAGATCCATCTCCGGCAGCGTGCGGCGGCCGAACACGTGGCGCTCGCGGCCGTCGGCGAGCGCGACGACCAGCAACTCGCCGCATTCGCGCACGCCTTCGACCTTCAGCCGCATGAATTCGTCCTGGCGCTCGCCGAGCGCGTCGGCGGTGGCGCGGCGCTCGGCCTCGACCAACGCGTGGATCGCGGTGCGCAGCGCAGGATCGGTGATGCGGATGAAGCGCCACGGCTGCATGAAGCCGACGCTCGGGGCGTGATGCGCTGCGCGCAGCAGGCGCGCGAGCACGGCAGGATCGACGGGCGCCGGCGTGAAGTGACGCATGTCGCGCCGTTCGAAAATGGCGCGGTAGACGGCGGCGATGTCGGAGTCGTCGAAACGCATGGGCGGCACAAGCAGGGGATGACGTCGGCGCAACGATATCAGACCGCGCGCAAGCCGCGTTACATCATTCGAAACAAAGTGCGGAATTGTTGATGCAAAAGATCGCTTTTTCAGCGCCGATCAAAAGCAAACGATTGCGGTGGCGCCGGTAACCGTGAAATGAGCCGGTTTCGTCGATTTCTCAGCGATTCACCGTTACGGCGTTCTGCGGCGTGCCTGCATGCCACGCCTCGATGTTCAGCAGTGTGGTGTGCGCGATCTCGGCGAGCGCCTCGCGCGTGAAGAACGCCTGGTGCGACGTGACGATCACGTTCGGGAATGTCAGCAGGCGGGCGAGCACGTCGTCCTGCAGCGGCAGGTCGGAGTGATCCTCGAAGAAGAGCCCGCTTTCCTCTTCGTACACGTCGAGCCCGAGATGGCCGAGCTGGCCGCTCTTGAGCGCATCGACGAGCGCCTGCGCATCGACGAGGCCGCCACGCCCGGTGTTGATCAGCATCGCGCCGTGCTTCATCCGTGCGAGCGTCCGTTCGTTGATCAGATGGTGCGTCGACGGCAGCAGCGGGCAGTGCAGGCTGACGATGTCGGCGTGGTGCAACAGCTCGTCGAGCTCGACATAGCGCGCGCCGAACGCGATCAGCTCGTCGTTGTACGGCGGCACCGAATGGGCGAGCACATGCATCCCGAAGCCCATCATGATCTTCGCGAACACGCTGCCGATGATGCCGGTGCCGATCACGCCGACGGTCTTGCCGTGCAGGTCGAAGCCGAGCAGGCCGTTCAGCGAGAAGTCGCCTTCGCGGGTGCGCGCGACGGCGCGCGGCAGGCGGCGGTTGAGTGCGAGGATCAGCGCGACCGCGTGCTCGGCGACCGCATGCGGCGAATAGGCCGGCACGCGCACGACCGTGATGCCGAGCCGCTCGGCGGCCGCCAGGTCGACATGGTTGAAGCCCGCCGAGCGCAGCGCGATCAGGCGCGTGCCGCCGTCGGCCAGCCGCTCGAGCACGGCTGCGTCGACGGTGTCGTTGACGAACGGGCAGACGACGTCATAGCCATGCGCGAGGATCGCGGTTTCCGCGTCGAGGTGCGACGGCTGGAAGTGCAGCCGATAGCCGAACCGCCGGTTGGCGGCAGCGAACGAATCGTCGTCGTACTGCCGGCTGCTGAACAGGATCACGCGCACGCTGCACCTCCGAAGGCTGACGCGCGCAGTTTACTGCAGGCCCGTGATGATGTCGGAGCGGTCGGGCCCGCGCGACGGCCGCATGAAGCCGTAGTCGGTGCGTTCGCGGGCCGGCTGCGCACTGAAGTGGTCGAGTGCGTGCTCGACGAAGCTGCGCGTCCGGGCCGGCACGTACTGGCGGTTCGGGTAGACGAGCGACAGCTGTGTGTCGGGATCGTCGATCCGGTAGCCGGCCATCAGCCGCACGAGCGTGCCGCTGGCGAGCGCGTCGGCGACGCACGGCTCGGGCAGCACCGCGATGCCGGCACCGGCCACGGCCGCCGCATGGACGAGCGCGAGCTGGTTGACCGTGCAGGCCGGGCGCACCGTGACGGAATGCGCGACGCCGTCGTGGCCGACCAGTTGCCACGCGGGCACATGCTGGTGCGGCGCGAGCGTGACCCAGTCGTGGCCCGGCAGGTCGTCGGGCAGGCGCGGCTCGCCGCGTCGCTCGAGATAGGCCGGCGCCGCGACCGCGACGAACGGGTTCGGTGCGAGCGCGTGGCCGATCAGCGTCGGGTTGCCGTCGAGCCGGTTGCCCGTGACGATGCCGACGTCGTAGCCCGAATCGAGCACGTCGAGCGGCCCCTCGGAGACGGTCAGCTGCACGCGCAACTCGGGGTAGCGGTGCCGGAAGCTGCTGACGAGCGGCGTCAGCGCAAGCGGCGACAGCAGGCCCGACGCGACGACGCGCAGCGTGCCGGCCGGTTCGCGCACGGCATGCGCGACGGACGATTCGAGGTGGTCGAATTCCTCGAGCAGCGCCCGGCACCCGTCGAGGTAGCGCACGCCGGCCTCGGTGAGCGACAGGTTCCGCGTGGTGCGGTGGATCAGCCGGGTGTTCAGGTGGCCCTCGAGCATCGCGATCGATCGCGTGACGAGTGCATTGGACACGCCGAGATGGTGCGCCGCGCGCCGGAAGCTCTGCTGCTCGGCGACGCAGACGAATACACGCATGGTCTGAATCTGGTTCATGGCTTGCGTATTTCTGGCCCGGTTGATTGATTATGGTTGTGGTTTTACGCCGCGCAACCTCGAAAGCGCATCGCGCGGCCCTCAGTTTTTCCTTCACATCGAAAAATCGTTTTTTTCGATTCCGCAGATGATTGTTCAATACAGAAGCGTTATCCGTCAACCTGCGAAAAGGGGCGGGTTGCGGAAAATCGAAATCAGGGGTAGCGCGTTAAACGTGGTGCTGTTCTGCATGCCTGCCGTTCAAAGGTGGCGGGTTTTCGAATAAGTATAGGGGTCTCGAATATTTCCTATGTTAATCAATGTGTTGTGAGCTATTCGAGCGTCCTTGAGCCAGTATTGCGAGGAAGCGTGCCCCAATACATGCTGAAATAGTAGGTGTTTTTTGGCCGTGCGGGGATTTTGCTTATCGGATTCCGCGTAGCGATTTTTATCGGGGATCCGGTCTATTTCGTTCGATACGGAAGTCGTACTGAACCGGCGATGTCGGCGAGTCGCGGTGTTATTGACGAAGAAAATCGTGCGCTTGACGCATGAATGGAACCGTTTCACAACCTGGCCGGCAATCCTTTCTCAATCCGGATGACTGGCGTGCGGCCCGCGCACGGCCGGCTGGCCCGGTCCGGCGACCGGGCCACCATTGCGCTGTCCGGCCGCGCGTGCCTCTTGCGCGAGGCGGCGGAACGCGGAATGATCGATCAGTTCGCCACGCAGTGCGGCGGGCGTCCGTGCACTTCCTTTCCTCACCTTTTTCCAGCCATGTCCATCGATTACTCGCCGATTCCCTGTCCCGTCGTCGTGCCGCTCGACGCGATCCTGCCCGAAGAACCGCTGCTGATGATGGGGGCCGGCCCGGTTCCGATCCCGGCCGCCGTCGCGAAGGCGAACACGATCGTGATCAACCACCTCGGCGCGACGATGGCGAAGATCATCGAGCAGGTGAAGGAAATGGCGCGTTACGTGTTCCAGACCCGCACGAAGTGGGTGCTCGGTGTCGCGGGCCCCGGTTCGGCCGCGATGGAAATGGCGATCTCGAACCTCGCGTGGCGCGGTACGCGCGTGCTGTCGATCCGCAACGGCTTCTTCAGCGCGCGGATGGCCGAGATGGCCACGCGCGTCGGCGCCGACGTCGCGACGCTCGAAGTGGCCGATCGTGCGGTCGCCAGCCTGGACGAGATCGCGGACGCGATCGCGCGCGAGCGGCCCGAGATCGTCACGATCGTGCAGGGGGAGACGTCGAACACCGTGTGGAACCGTGAACTGCGCGAGATCGCGGCGCTTGCGAAGGCGGCCGGTGCGCTGGTCGTGGTCGATGCGGTGTGCACGCTGTCGACGATGCCGCTCGAGATGGACGCGTGGGGCATCGACGCGGTGATCACCGGCGGCCAGAAGGGGCTGTCGTCGATCCCGGGCGTGTCGCTGATTGCGTTCTCCGACGCCGCATGGGACCGCATGAAGCAGCGCCCCGAACCGAACGCGCACTGGTGCCTCGACATGGCGCTCGCGGAGAACTTCTGGCACAACGCCGGCTACCACTACACGGCGCCCGTGTCGGGCGTGCTCGCGCTGCACGAAGCGCTGCGGCTCGTCTGCGCGGAGACCCTCGAAAGCCGCTTCGCGCGCCACCTGCGCTGCTCGCTCGCGCTGCAGGCGGGCGTCGAGTCGATGGGGCTCAAGCTCTATGCGCCGAAGGACTGCCGGCTGAATTCAGTGGTCGGGATCGAGACGCCGGAAGGGCTCACGCCGGGGATGGTCTGCGGCCATATCTCGAAGCAGTACCAGGTCGAGATTTCGGGCTCGTTCGGCTTGCCGATCGTGCGGATCGGGCAGATGGGCGAGCAGTGCCGCGAGCACAACCTGTTCCGCACGCTGCATGCGTTCGGCCGCACGATGGTCGACCTGAAGGTGCCGGTCGACCTGCCGGCCGGCGTTGCGGCGCTCGAACAGGAACTGTCGCGGCGAGGCGCGTAAGCGGGAAAACGCGGAAAGGGGCCGCGCTCAGCGGCCCTGCATCGCGCGCCGGTACGTATTCGGCGTCGTGCCGTGCGCGTCGCGAAAGCGATGGCTGAAGTGGCCGGCGTTCGCGTAACCGCAGTCGGCCGCGACCTGCGCGAGCGGCAGCGCCGTCGTGCGCAGCAACTCGCGCGCCCGCGCCAGCCGTTGCTCGGCCACCCACGCGTGCGGCGCCCGGCCGAACGACAGCCGGAACATCCGCGAGAAATGGTATTCGGACAGCGCGGCGACGTCGGCGAGTTCGCCGAGCGTCAGCGGTTGCGTCAGGTACGTGTCGATGTAGTCGCGCACGCGGCGGCGCACGGCCGGCGCGAGCCCGCCGCGGAACGACGTGTCGGTGCGGGTCGTGCTCTGCCCGCGCAGCAGCAGGCTCAGCACCTCGTGCGCGGTCTCGTTCACACGCAGCCGTTCGTCGGCATCGTCCCAGCCCTCCAGCGCGAGCGAGCGCAGCAGCGCGGCGACGCGCGCATCCTCGAAATAGGTGCGGTCGGCGAGCTTCAGTTCGCGCGGCTCGCGGTCGAGTTCGCGGATCGCGCGCTGCGTGAAGTGTTCCGGCAGGAAATACAGGTGGATGAAGTGCATCTCGCCGCGCACCCACCAGCGCGATTCATGGTCGCCCGGCAGCGCGCACAGCAGGCTCGGCGCGCCGTAGCGCGGCACGCGCTGACGCTCCGTCCGGTAGCCGCCGTCGAGATAGCACGACAGCGTGTGGTGGCCCGGCTGCTCGTAGACCGTCTCGCTTTCGTCGGTGATCCGCGTCCATTCGGCGATCGCCAGATGGTCGCCGAGCCACGCGAAGCGCTCGAGCGTCGCGTTCGCGTCGGCGAGCGTACGGCAGACCGACTGCAGGCCGAACGGCAGATCGCCGCCAGCCAGGGCGGCGGGGTGGTCGACGGGAGGCGCGGAAAGGGAGAGGCTCATGATGGGCCGAGTATAAGCGGGTGCGCGCGGCCGCGTGCGGCGGCCCGAAAAAGACCGCAATTCCGGACAATCGGTGCGCGCCGGGCGGCGGCATAGTCGGGATCCCGTTTCACCCGTTTTTTCGGATCGTTGCCGCCATGAACCTGTCGCTTTATTTCGTCACCGTGCTGATCTGGGGCACCACCTGGATCGCGATCAAGTGGCAGCTCGGCTCCGTGCCGCCGCCCGTGTCGATCGCATGGCGTTTCTGGCTCGCGGCCGCCGTGCTGTTCGCGCTGCTGCGCGTGATGCGCCGGCCGGTGCGCCCGCCGCGTGAAGCATGGCGCTTTCTCCTGGCGCAAGGCTTCGCGCTGTTCTGCCTGAACTTCCTGTGCTTCTACTACGCGGAGCAGGTCGTGCCGAGCGGCCTCGTCGCGGTGATCTTCTCGACCGCGCCGTTGTTGAACTCGATCAACGGCCGGCTGTTCATGGGCCGTCCGCTGCGGCCGTCGGCGATTGCCGGCGCGCTGCTCGGGCTGGTCGGCATCGCGTGCCTGTTCTGGCAGCAGATGGCCGGCCATCTCGACGACCACGCGACCTGGACGGGCCTCGCGATCGCGTTCGCGGGCACGATGTGTTTCTCGGCCGGCAACCTGCTGTCGAGCCGGATGCAGTCGATGGGGTTGCACCCGCTCGTGACCAACGGCTGGGCGATGCTGATCGGCGCGACGATCCTGACCGTCGGCAGCGCGGTGGCCGGATTGCCGTTCACGCTCGACACGAGCCCGCGCTATCTCGGCGCGCTCGTCTACCTGGCCGTGCCGGGCTCGGTGATCGGCTTCACCGCGTATCTGACCCTCGTCGGCCGGATCGGGCCGGAGCGCGCCGCGTACTGCACGGTGCTGTTCCCGATCGTCGCGCTGGCCGTGTCGACGGTGTTCGAAGGCTACCAGTGGTCGCCGCTCGCGGTGGTCGGGCTGCTGCTGGTGGTGGCCGGCAACCTGGTCGCGTTCGACCTGACGCGGCGGTTGTTTCTCCGGACGGCGTAACCGGTGTTCGGGTACCGCGAGTCGCAAGCACGTAACTACTCGACGTTCTATTTGGAGGGCGACACCTCGGTGGGGAAGGAGACCCCAGCGTCTCGGAGGCTTGCCGGAGCGGAGCAAATCGGAGTTCCTCACAGTACCGAACGCGTCCTTGGGCAACGTCGCGCCGCTGAAAGCGTTGTCGCAAGGGCAGGTCGAGCGAGTGGAACGCGCAGCGGCAGCTTTCGCGGAATGCCAGGGGCGTGTGTGCTCCTGAAACTGGCGGCGCCCGACGGGCATTTCGCAATGCAGCGCTGACGCTCCCTCAAAGCTGGTGTGGAACTTCAACGTCCTGACTCGTTTAGGGCGCGCGTTCCGTCATGTGTAAATGATTGGTTTTCGACTTGAGATCGAATAACCAGCAAGCGCCCCGGGGGGGGGGGCGCGGTGAACAAGTCGGCCGCTGGTCGGAAATCAACCCTGAAGAAATCAAGCTGCCGAGCCGTTCGACCGGCGTAGTCCTGCGTTAGGTTGACTCAATCAGCAAAACAGAACAATTCGCATCTGCTATAGGCACCGAATCATATTCGTCCGATTGATCGAGGTTTCTTATCTGGAATATCGTTTTTAGGCAGGTCATTCCATTTACTGACACAGGGAAGCCGGATGAAAAATGAACACAAAGCACCGACCTATCTTTTCGCCACCATTGGCGCACTCACGGAGCGCGGCGGGCGCGTCACCACCGCAACCAGCAGCCTGACCTTGGCTGGACTGGAAGTGGCCTGCGTCGGGGACGTGGTGACCTACGACGACGGTAGCGAAGCCGCGATCATCGACGGTGCGGGAAACAACCATAGCAGGGGCAAGCCGTTCGCATTGGTCGGCAGCCGATTGAGCAACGGCGACCGCATTATCGAAACGCTGCGCACCTCATGGGGCATTCACGTGCGCAATGGGCAAAGCGTTGAGGGGTTGTTCGATCCGACCTATGTACCGTCGCCCGCAGCGCGTGCCTACAGACTCGCCGTACGTGGTGCGACGACTGCGCGCGGCGGTGCGTTGCGTGAGCCGTCCAGTACATGGCAAGTAACACCGCATCTGGGCAAGGCTGCCGTGTTGGGCGATCTGATCCACTATCCGGACGGCTCAACCGCACGCGTCATCAGCGGTCTGGGTTTGGCCGACAGGCCCGACTTTGCGCCACTCGCATTCGTCGGCAGTGAACTAGATAACGGCGACACGATCACCGACAGTCCAGAGCGACAGGGCGCGGCGGCGTCCGTTGTATTTAGCGTCGTCACTCGCTCACCCATCTCCCACTGAGGTGGTTCCCATGATCCGCTACTTTCTTGCCAAAGGCGACCGCGCCGGGGATGCGGTGATTATCGAAGGCCTCGGCACCGTGACTTGTTCCGATCCGCCACCCAGCGTCCCTATCGCTACGCTCGACATGAAGACCTACTGTTCGGCCTGCAAGCGTGAAGGGTACATCGCACCGCAAGGACCGCGCCGGCCTGGTACCGGTCCGAACGGCAAACAATGGGCGTTAAGCGGGGATATCAATGTTTGCGGATGCAATCCACCGCCGATCTTCTACGCTGAACGCGGCATGCGGATGATTTTCAGTGCGGGAGAGGCTGCGACGCTGAATGGGCGAAAACTCGATGCAGCCGACCACTCGTTTGCTCGATCGGTTGCCGTACACGACGAGCAATTCACCTTGCTCGATGACACCCGCCGCCCGCTCGCAAACGTCCGCTATCGAATTGTTACTGGCTCCGGGCAGATTTTCACCGGTACCACGGACACGGCCGGTCAAACACATCGAATCGCCACCGACGACGCCGCATCATTGAAAATCTATACGAGAGGGCATTGACGCATGAGTGATTTCTCGGGAAATAAATACGACTTCGAAGTTCAGGATAACGAAGAGTGGATCCTCGTTCATTCGGGTGCCGTCACTAATACCAATCCGGGGTCGATGGTCTATGTGTCTATCAACACGACACCCATATGCTCGAACATGAGCAACAAGGAATTCAGAGAATTAGTCATGAGGGCTCGTGATGCGGCGATTTCGTTGATACAACAACGTATCGCGGGCGTGACTATGTGGAACGTAGCGGAACAGGCGCGTGCCCGCCTCTACTTCGGCCGTGCCGACAATGACATCCGGGCAACCCTGGCGATCGGGCTTCCCAGGCTGCTCATAGCTGTGCAAGAGCTTGTTCCGGAGAAAATTGTTCGATGGGATGACACCATGAACAAGCGGCTCACCTGTGGCGTTGTCCCCGACAGCGGCAGCAATACGGCTGCAGTATGCAAGCCAGACTCCGAAAAGCGAATCATTGCCATCTATTCGAAGTTCTGTAAGATTTCAAACGGCGACTTGTGGACGGCAGCGAAGGTAAAAACACTCATCCATGAATGCACGCACTATATCGATACTTTCAATTCCGATGATATTGCGTATTCCGATACGGAGTCCGGATTGAGAATTTTTGCAATGAGCAATCCCGATAGCGCGATCCGAAATGCGGATAGTATTACGGGATATGTTGCTACCTTCGATAGGAGGGTCATGGAATGAAGGCCCACATCAAAGATATCATCCGGAGCGCATCGGCTATGCTCGCGTTATTCGCATACGTTGGAATCACTCCCTCACACGCATGTACGATAGGGGAATCGGTCCGAATCCCGTTGCCGCTCAACAGCATCGACGTTTCTAATGCCGACAGGCTAAGAATTGCCGACGCGGTAATCGAGGCAAAAAAATGGCCGGGTGTTGAAATTCAGGCCGTCGTAATATCCGGCGCTTATACGAGAGAGCGGAGCGGCGAACTGATTAAAGATGAGCGTGCCATGGGGGCGGTCGCATATCTAAAGCAACTAGGAATCAAGAGTGAAAACATCATTGTCGAAAAGAAGACATTCACTGATGACATGGTGCGGAAGCGCGACGGAACGCTAGACTTGTATCAGATTGATATCGAACTGGTTCCCCTTTGCCGAGGCGGATGTCAAAGGCTTTGTGACGACCCTCGTGTAACGCCTCGAAGCAGGGCGATTCAGTGAGGTTTTTGACCGCCCGCAAAAGCGGGCGTCATTGTCTTGCGGGCGATGGTTCGCGAACGCATTCCGAACAGCGTTCGCCGATCATTGTCTTCTTCTGTCTTCAGGCCGCCGCGCCGCTGCCCGCGACCCGCGCCTGCCGCTGGTACAGCACCATCGACAGCGCGACGCCCGCGGCAGCTGCCACCGCCGCGAACAGGAACACCTGCGGATAGCCGAACGCACCCGCGACATAGCCGGCGAGCGGCCCCGTGATGCCGAGCGACAGGTCGAGGAACACCGAGTATGCGGACAGCGCCGCGCCGCGGCTCGCGGGCGGCACGAGCGAGACGGCCTCGACGCCGAGCGCCGGGAAGATCAGCGCGAAGCCGAAGCCCGTCAGCGCCGCGCCGATCAGTGCGACGTGCGGCACGGGCGCGAGCCACAGCAGCACGAGGCCCGAGCATTCGAACGCGAACGACACGATCGCGACGCGGAAGCCGCCGTAGGTCTTGATCGTGTTCGCGAACAGCAGGCGCGCACCGATGAATAGCGTGCCGAACACGGTCAGCGACAGCGCGGCATTCGGCCAGTGGCGTGCCGCGTAGTACAGCGTGACGAAGGTCGCGATCGAGCCGAAGCCGGCCGAGCCGAGCGCGAGGCCGAGGCCGTGCGGCAGCACGCGCGTGAACACGCTCGCGTACGACATCCGCTCGCCGTGCACGAGCGGCACGGAAGCGATCAGGCGCGCGAGGTAGAAGCCGGCCGCGGCCAGCGCGATCACGATCACGCCGATCAGCGCCGGATTCAGCGTATGCGCGATCGCGACGCCGACCGGCGCGCCGAGCGCGAGCGCGCCGTAGGTCGCGATGCCGTTCCACGAGATCACCTTCGCGTTGTGCGTGACGCCGACCCGGCCGATGCCCCACAGGATCGCGCCGGTGCCGCACAGGCTTTCGCCGACGCCGAGCACGAGCCGGCTCGCGACCAGCAGCACGAGGCTCGCGACCGGCCAGTGCGCGAGCAGCAGCGCGACGAGCAGCAGCACGCCCGACACGCCGCAACCGACCAGCCCGCGCAGCACCGTCTGCTTCGGGCCGAGCGTATCGGCCAGGCGCCCGGCGAGCGGCCGCGACGCGAGCGTCGCGAAATACTGGACGCTGATCGCACCGCCCGCGACGATCGCGGAAAAGCCGAGGTCGTCGTGGACGAAGCCCGGCAGTACCGCGAGCGGCAGGCCGATGGTCAGGTAGCAGATGAACGTGAAGCAGACGACGGACACGATTTGCAGCGTGACCGCGAACCCGCTGCGCGGCGGTGTGGCGGAATCGGTTGACATGGGGTCGGAACGAATGAACGAAACGGACGGAGGACGGCGAAAAAGGGAATCGGGATTTTCCCATGGAACCGGTTTTCACGCAGGTACCATTTAGTTAATTGCGACCCGATTTCGTCGCCCGCGGATCGGCGGGGGCATTGCGAAATGGTGGGCGGAGCACCGTGCGGAAAGGGCGCCGGGCCGCGCCGGCGCCCATATCGCGGCAGTTATATGGGCCCCATGCGTGATGGGCTATGGGTTGCGGAATTTGATGGTGATAGCGTGCAAACTGTCAGAAAAACGTCGGTCGAGCGCACTGCGCGGGCCGCCTTGCCCCCCATTTGAAGAACCATCGAGACATGAGTGAGCCGATCCGCTTCTACCATCGTCACGCGATCCGCGAAGTCAGCGGCGCGGACGTTACCCGCACCGTGCTGCAATACCTGCGCGAGGACGCGCATTGCACCGGCACCAAGGAAGGCTGCGCGGAAGGCGACTGCGGCGCGTGCACGGTCGTCGTCGGCGAGCTGACCGACGCCGGCGCGGTCGAGTTCAAGGCCGTCAACGCATGCATCCAGTTCCTGCCGACGCTGGACGGCAAGGCGCTGCTGACGGTCGAGGATCTGCGCCAGCCGGACGGCGCGCTGCATCCGGTGCAGCAGGCGATGGTCGACTGCCACGGTTCGCAGTGCGGGTTCTGCACGCCCGGCTTCGTCATGTCGATGTGGGCGCTGTACGAGAAGCACGGCCACGAAGGCTGCGGCAGTGCCGGCACGTGCGCGAAGGCGAAGGACGTGCCGACGCGTACCGAGATCGCCGATGCGCTGACCGGCAACCTGTGCCGCTGCACCGGCTATCGCCCGATCGTCGATGCGGCCGTACAGATGTTCGATGCACCGTCGCCGTCGGCGCCGGTCGACACGGCCGCGCTGGCCCGCACGCTCGCGTCGCTCAAGCGCGACGATACGTTCGACTACGCGACGACCAACGGCGCGCGCTTCGCGGCGCCGCGCACGCTCGACGCGCTGGCCGCGCTGAAGGTCGAGCGGCCCGACGCGCGCATTCTCGCGGGCAGCACCGACATCGGCCTGTGGGTTACCAAGCAGATGCGCCGGCTCGACGACCTGATCTACGTCGGCCAGATCGCCGAACTGCAGCGTCTCGCCGAGCGCGGCGACTGGATCGAGATCGGCGCGGGCGTGACGGTCGAGAACGCGTATGCGGCGCTGGCCGGCCAGTATCCGGAACTGACCGAGATGTGGAAGCGCTTCGCGTCGCTGCCGATCCGCAACGCGGGCACGATCGGCGGCAACGTCGCGAACGGCTCGCCGATCGGCGATTCGATGCCGGGCCTGATCGCGCTCGGCGCGCGCGTGGTGCTGCGCGGCGGCGACACGGTGCGCGAGCTGCCGCTCGAGGCGCTCTACACGGGCTATCAGCAGAAGGACATGGCGCCGCACGAATTCGTCGTCGGCCTGAAGGTGCCGACCCGCACCGGCGTGCGCGAGAAGCTGCAGTTCCGCACGTACAAGCTGTCGAAGCGGTTCGACTCCGACATCTCGGCCGTGTGCGCGGCGTTCGCGTTCATCGCGGACGGCGACACGATCCGTGAGCCGCGCATCGCGTTTGGCGGGATGGCCGCGACGCCGAAGCGTGCAACGCACACGGAAGCCGTGCTCGACGGCGCGCAGTGGCACGAAGCCACCGCGCAGGCCGCGATGCAGGCGCTCGAGCGCGACTACCAGCCGCTGTCCGACATGCGCGCGACGAGCACGTACCGCCTCGATACCGCGAAGAACCTGATGTACCGATTCTGGCTGGAGACGCGCCCGCACGACCCGCTGCCGCCGCAAGCCCTGAATGTGCGTGAAGTGGCCGCCGAAGTCGGCACCGACGCGGCGCGCGTCTGAAGACGGAGAACACCGAACATGAACCAGCAAGCAGAACCGTTCCTGAGCACCCTCGACCCGCAAGCCGACGCCGCGCAGGTCCACGTATCGCGCGCGCACGAATCCGCGCACCTGCACGTCAGCGGGCGTGCCACCTACACCGACGACATCCCGGTTGTCGCGGGCACGCTGCACGCCGCGCTCGGCCTGTCGGCGAAGCCGCACGCACGGATCGTGTCGATGAACTTCGACGCGGTGCGCGCGACGCCGGGCGTGGTCGCCGTGTTCACGGCCGACGATATCCCGGGCGTCAACGATTGCGGCCCGATCATCCACGACGATCCGGTGCTCGCGAAGGGCATCGTGCAGTTCGTCGGCCAGCCGATGTTCATCGTCGTCGCGACGTCGCATGAAACCGCGCGGCTCGCCGCGCGCCGCGCCCAGGTCGACTACGAGGAACTGCCGGCGATCCTCACCGCCCAGGAAGCACGCGCGGCCGAAACCTACGTGATCCCGCCGCTGAAGCTCGCGCGCGGCGACGCGGCCGCGCGGCTCGCCGTCGCGCCGCACCGCGAGTCGGGCGAAATGCTGCTCGGCGGCCAGGAGCAGTTCTACCTCGAAGGGCAGATCGCATACGCAGTGCCGAAGGATGACGACGGGATGCACGTGTACTGCTCGACGCAGCACCCGAGCGAGATGCAGCACCTCGTCGCGCACGTGCTCGGCGTCGCGTCGCACAACGTGCTCGTCGAATGCCGCCGGATGGGCGGCGGGTTCGGCGGCAAGGAGTCGCAGTCGGGCCTGTTTGCGTGCTGCGCGGCGCTCGCCGCATGGAAGCTGCTGTGCCCGGTGAAGCTGCGTCCGGACCGCGACGACGACATGATGATCACCGGCAAGCGGCACGACTTCCATTACCGCTTCGACGTCGGCTACGACGACGACGGCCGCATCGACGGCGTGGCGCTCGACATGACGTCGCGCTGCGGCTTCTCGGCCGACCTGTCGGGCCCGGTGATGACGCGCGCGGTGTGCCATTTCGACAACGCGTACTGGCTGGGCGACGTGAACATCGCAGGCTACTGCGGCAAGACCAACACGCAGTCGAACACCGCGTTCCGCGGGTTCGGCGGCCCGCAGGGCGCGTTCGCGATCGAGTACATCCTCGACGACGTCGCGCGCTCGCTCGATCGCGATCCGCTCGACGTCCGCTATGCGAACCTGTACGGCAAGACCGAACGCAACGTCACGCCGTACGGGCAGACGGTCGAGGACAACGTGCTGCAAGAGCTGCTCGGCGAACTCGAGGCGACGAGCGACTACCGCGCGCGGCGCGCGGGCGTGCGCGAATTCAACGCGCGCAACACGGTGCTGAAGAAGGGCATCGCGATCACGCCGGTGAAGTTCGGCATCGCGTTCAACGTCACGCACTTCAACCAGGCCGGCGCGCTGGTGCACATCTACACCGACGGTTCGGTGCTCGTGAACCACGGCGGCACGGAGATGGGGCAGGGGCTCAACACGAAGGTCGCGCAGGTCGTCGCGCATGAGCTCGGCATCCGCTTTGGCCGGATCCGCGTGACGGCGACCGATACCAGCAAGGTCGCGAACACGTCCGCGACCGCGGCGTCGACGGGCTCGGACCTGAACGGCAAGGCCGCGCAGGATGCGGCGCGCCAGTTGCGCGAGCGGCTCGCGGTGTTCGCGGCGAAGCAGTTCGGCGACGGCAAGGTCGATGCGGCCGACGTGAAGTTCGGCAACGACTTCGTGTGGGTGGGCGGCAACGGCGTGCCGTTCGGCGAAGTGGTCGCGAAGGCGTACCTCGCACGCGTGCAGCTGTGGTCCGACGGCTTCTACGCGACGCCGAAGCTGTACTGGGATCAGTCGAAGCTGCAAGGGCGGCCGTTCTACTACTACTCGTACGGCGCGGCCGTGTCGGAAGTCGTGATCGACACGCTGACGGGCGAGATGCGCACGCTGCGCGTCGATGCGCTGCACGACGTGGGTGCGTCGCTGAACCCGGCACTCGACATTGGCCAGGTCGAAGGCGCGTTCATCCAGGGGATGGGCTGGCTCACGACCGAGGAGCTGTGGTGGAACAAGGGCGGCAAGCTGATGACGCATGCGCCGTCCACGTACAAGATCCCGACGGTGAACGACACGCCGCCGGAATTCAACGTGCAGCTGTTCAAGAACCGCAACGTCGAGGACAGCATCCACCGTTCGAAGGCCGTCGGCGAGCCGCCGCTGCTGCTGCCGTTCTCGGTGTTCTTCGCGGTGCGCGATGCGGTGGCCGCGGTCGGCGACTACAAGGTGAACCCGCCGCTCGACGCGCCGGCTACCGGCGAGTCGATCCTGCGCGCGGTCAGCGCGGTGCGTGCGGCGAAGGCAGGCTGAGATGAACGGCCCCGCACGCTCTCTTCGTTCACTGCCCCCCGAGGGGGCGGTCAGCCTCCTTGGGGCGGCCCAGCGGAGGCTGACATGAACGGCCCCGCACGCTCGCTCCGCACCGCGTCGACCCCGGCGTTCGCGCCGGGCACCGGCCAGCGCAACCGCGCGACCGGCACGCCGGCGCCGATGCACATCGTGCTGTTCGGCGCCGGGCACGTCGGTCACGCGCTGGTCACGCTGCTCGGCGCGCTGCCGTGCGTCGTGCAGTGGGTCGACACGCGCGATGAGCTGTTCCCGGACGAATGTCCGCCGAACGTGCAGCCGGAGCCCACCGACACGCCGGAGGCCGTCGTCGACGCGGCGCCGCCCGGCGCGTACTTCCTCGTGATGACGCACAACCACGCGCTCGACTTCTCGCTCGCCGCGCAGATCATGCGACGGCGCGACTACGCGTACTTCGGGATGATCGGCTCGCGTACCAAGCGGGTGAAGTTCGAGCGCCGGCTTGCCGCGCGCGGCGTCGATCCGGCGCGGCTCGTGGAGATGGTGTGCCCGATCGGCGTTGCGGGCATCATCGACAAGGCGCCGGGCGCGATCGCGGTGGCCGTGTGCGCGGAGCTGCTGCAGGCGCGCTCGGGCATGCCGGTGGCCGACGCGAAGGCCACCGCAGCGGGGCGCGCGCGCGACGACGTGTCCTGCGCGCGGTAGCGCCGCGCGGCCAGCGCACGGTCGCGCGTTTTTGAATACACTGCACGACGACGCGCGGCACCGGGCCGCGCCTTACCGTGCACGCACCATGTCCGATCACCAAGTCTATCTCGACACGCTCGATGCGAGCCTCGTCGCCATCGAGCGCTGGCTGTCCGGCGTCGATACCGCGCCCGAGGCGCTCGACGCGCTGCTCGCCGGGTTCTCCGCCGAATTCACGATGATCCTGACCGACGGCCGCGAGGTCGATCACGACGGTACGCGCGCGCTGTTCGCGAAGCTCGCCGGCGCGAAGCCGGGGCTGCGCATCACGCTGTCGGAGACTCGCGTGCTCGCGGCCGACGCATCGCATGCGGTGATCACCTATCTCGAAGCGCAGCACGCGGCTTCGGGCGAGCTGCCTGCGCGCCGCGCGACCGCCGTGTTCGAGCGCGAGGCGGGCGTCGTGCGCTGGACCCATCTGCAGGAAACTTTCTGCACGGCCTGAACTCGAGCGGCCGTGCCGCGTCTTGTGCCGTGACTCAGCGCTTGCGGCTGCGGGGAACCGTCAGCTCGTCGGACACGCTCTGCATCAGCGCGCACAGCCACGCGATGTCGGTCGGGCGGTCGGGCTGCGGATGCGTGAGCAGGTAGCTCTTGATGCGCGGGAACGGCACCGGCGGCGTGACGACCACGAGCGGCAGCAACTGCGCATAGTGCGTCGCGAAGCGGCGCGTCGTCGTGAAGATCAGGTCCGACTGCAGCAGCACCTGCGGCACGATCCCGAAGTACGGCAGCGTCGTCACGATGCGCCGCGTGAGGCGCGCGCGTGCGAGGCCGATCTCGATCGCGTTGCGCTTGTCGCCGGTGTACGGCGTCGGCGCGACGTGCGCGGCCGACGCGTACGCTTCGCGCGTGAGCGGCACACGCGCGAGCGGGTGCGCATCGCGCATCAGGCACACGATCGTGTCGGAGAACAGGTCCTGGCGCGCGAATTGCGGGTCGGGCTTCGGCCAGTTGCCGATCACGAGATCGAGCGCGCCCGATTCGAGCGCGCCCGCGTGGTCGAGCGCGGGATTCAGCGAATCGATTTCCAGGTGCGCATGCGGCGCCGCGTCGCGAAAGCGCTCGATCAGCGTCGGCATGAAGAAATCGTTCAGGTAATCGGGCGCGGCGACGCGGAACGTGCGCCGTGCGGACGACGGATCGAAGTCGCCGTGCGGCGTCGCGATGAAGTCGACCTCGCGCAGCGCGCGCTGCGCGGCCTCGAGCAGCGACGCGCCGTATTCGGTCGGCACCATCCCGGATTTGCCGCGCACGAGGATCGGGTCGTTCAGCGTTTCGCGCAGCTTGCGCAGCGCGGTGCTGATCGCGGGCTGGGTCTGGTTCAGCCGCAGCGCGGCCTGCGTGACGCTGCGCTCGAGCAGCAGCGTGCGCAACACGCGCACGAGCCAGATATCGAGCGAGGCGGTACGGTCGTCGTCTTCCATCGTAGGGGGTGATTCGGGTGAAGCGTAACCTTACCGCAGCCGCGCGTTGCCGTGCGTGATACCGGCCATCACGCACGGCCCTTCGGCAGCGTGCTGATCCGGTTGACCTCGCGCGATTCGAGCCAGTTCGGCGTACGTGCGCAGTACAGCACCATCGGCAGCGCGTCCTCGCCCCAGAACAGCTGCTGGTTCATCCAGAACGTCGGCACGCCGAACACGCCGAGCGCGATCGCGTCGTCGGTGTTGCGGCGCAACTGCGCGCTCGTCTCCTCGAATTCGATCAGTTCGTCACCGTGCCCGACACCGACGCGTTCGCACAGCGCGGCGAATCCGTCCGGCGTCGACGGATCGTTGCCGTCGTGCCAGATGAAGCGGAACATTTCCAGCACGGTCGCGATGTCGGCGCGCAGCGCGATCGCGAGGCGCAACACCTTGTCGGAATCGAACGGATGGGCGGGCGGCATCTTGAAGCGGATGCCGAGCTGTTCGGCGCGAAACAGCGCGTGACGGTACGTGAACACGCGCTTGGCCGGCACGTCGGCGCTCGAGCGTTGCCCCCAGTGGCGCTGCAGGTCGGGCAGCGACACCGCGACGGGCTCGAACGGCACGTCCGGCCATTTGTCGAGCTGTTCGAGCAACAAATAGGAGAACGGCGACACGAAGTCGTAGAACCAGGCGGGTTGGGCAGTGTCGAGGCCGGTTGTCATGGCGATCTCCAGAGAGTAGGGCGTGCGGCGCCCGGCGGCGGCCTCCATGTTACGCGGCGGCGCGCGCATGCGGCAATGATCGCGGATCGTCCGCTTACGCGGAACCGGGAGTCGCCCGAGGGGGCGCGCCGGCCGGCGGTGCGGCCTCGGAACGTGCCTGCGGCGGGCCGCCGGCGCCCGGCGGGGCGGCCGGCGTGTCATGGTCGTGCGCGGTGAGCCGTTCGCGCACGAAGCCGATGTGCTCGCGCAGCACGTAGAACTGCCCGGCATAGGCCAGCGGCATTTTCATCCGGTTCACGGCTTCCTCGATGTCGTCGAGCTCGTCGAGCAGCTGCACGCGCTCCTCGGCCGTGTGTTCGCCGAGCGCGCTGCGCTCGAGCGCGATCAGCGCGCCGTACCAGCGGTAGATGCGCGAGCGCACGCGCCAGCCGTACAGCGACGGCACGAGCCGCAGCCCCGGGATCAGCACGACGATCAGCGGCACGACCACGACGAGCAGACGGTCGACGAGGCTCGCGACCCAGAACGGCAGCCGCCGGTATAGGAAGGTCTTGCCCGATTTGTAGTAGCGCGCGGCGTCGTCGGAGAGCTGGAAGCCGCGCGTGACGGGCGACGGGAATTCGCCCGCGTGCTGCAGGATCGTCGCGTGGCCGTGCACCTCGCGCGCGGCCTCGATCAGCAGGTCGGACAGCGCGGGGTGCAGCGAGTCGCGCGCGACGAGCTCGATGGTCGGCGCGACCGTGTGGATGTCGGCGGGCGGCAGGTTCTGGCCGAGATCGTAGACGCCCATCGGCAGCGTGATCGCGGTCAGGTACGGAAAGCGCCGCGCGTACGCCTCGGCCTGCGTGAACGAATACACGTGCACGCCCGGCGCGCGGAACAGCTTCGCCATCACCGGGATCTGCGTCGAGTCGCCGGACAGGAACGCCGCGTCGATCTTGCCGTCAAGCAGCGCGGTGGCCGCGTCTTCGCCGGCGGTCGGCAGCAGCTCGGTCGAGCCGCCCGGCACGATGCCGTTCATCTTCAGCAACGCGAGGCTCAGCTCGCGCGCGCCGCTGCCTTCCGCGCCGAGCGCGAGCCGCTTGCCCTTGAAGTCGGACAGGCGCGCGACGACCGGGCCGCGGTACATGATCGCGAGCGGCACGTAGCCGATGCTGCCGAGCGACACGAGGTGTTCGTCGCGCTCCTTCGGGCCGATGCCGCTCTGCACGAAGCCGACGTCGACCGGCGCGTTCGGGTTCGACAGCCGCGCGAGGTTCTGGGCGGACCCTTCGGACGATTGGACGTCGAGCGTGACGCCGTTCTTCGCGAGGATCGTCTTGTATTTCTGCGCGGCGTTCCAGTACGTGCTGCCGGGCGGCCCGGACGAGATCACGAGCGTGGACGGCGGCGCCGGCTGGATCAGCTTGACCGCGACCCAGACGGCCGCGACGGCGAGCAGCACGGTAGGGCCGATCGACAGTGCGAGGTCGCGCCACGACACCGCGACGAAGCGGGCGAGGATGCGGCGAGGCGGGCGAGGGCGGGCTGGCTTCATGGGGGCGGCGGATGACGCTGGCGTGACGTATCGGTGACGGTCGGACGGTTGTCATGGACGATGCCGATTCTCGCGGCGATGGTACCCGGTTTCGCGTTGCATGCGCGAGTGGGGTGGCCTGGCGCGGCACCGCGGCGACAGTGGCGGGCGGCCCCGCGTCAAAAGCTTTGCGCTTCGGCGGGCGCTGGATTACATTGTGCGACGCAGCCGCGCCCGATTCGCGCGCGACCCGGCACGCAAGCAGACCGGGCGCGTCCGGCCGGCGGCTGTCCGGCCCGGCCGGCCCGCTTTCGCGTGCGCCGGCCGCCAGCCCGTCTCGCCTCTCTCGTATCGCCGTGGAAAACACCGGCTGTCCCGCCCGTTCGCGCGCGGGCCGGCTGTTTTTGGGGGTATCCGGCCGTACTGTGCACGGCCGTTCCGGAGTGATAAGGAGATAGCATGAAGTCGATCGTGTTGAGAGCGTTGGGCGTCGCCGCCGTGGCGGCCTGTCTGTCGGGCAGCGTGTATGCGCAGTCGAGCGATGCAGCGGCAACGGAAGCGCCCGCGGCCGCGACCAGCGCGCCGAAGGCCGCCGCGAAAACCGCGAAGAAGGCGAACCGCAAGCTCGGCTACGCGGTGCGCAAGGCGATTTCGAAGGAATCCGGCGAGAACGTGTCGAACCTCGTCGTGCGTTCGAAGGGTGGCGCGATCACGCTGGAAGGCACGATGCCGGCCCAGGATCAGATCGACAAGGCCGAAGCTGCAGCCAAGGGCGTGAAGGGCGTGACGTCGGTCACGAACAGGCTGACGGTTCAGCAGCAGTGATGCCGGGCGGCGGCGCGCAAGCGCCGCGTGCGCCCGTTTTCAGGCGGGCCCCGGCATGCCGGGGCCCGTTTGCGCTTGAGAGGCCGCAAGCCGCACGCAGCGGCGGCGGACCGATAACGATATCGAGAGGGCGGCGATGACGAGGCTCGGGTGGGGCAGGCGGATGGTTTTCGGCGCGGCGCTGGCCGCGGTCACGATACTCGGCGCCTGCAACGGCGACGATTCGGCCGAGCGCAACCGGTTGCCCGGTTTCGTGTCCGGCAGCGTGCGCACGACCGCTTATGACGGCGCGAGCGACGACCTGCTGACGGCCGGCCTCGGCAAGACGGGCCTCGGCTCGGCGAGCGCCCCCGGCTTCGCGAATGCCGCCCGGCCGACGAGCGCCGAGCTGCGCCGCCTCGCGATCTGGTCGAACTACCGCGCGATCGTCGACATGAGCGCGAACGGCGGCTACGGCCGCTTCTGGGGGCCGAACGTCGACCTCGACGGCAATGACACGCTCGGCCAGGGCAAGATTCCAGGCACCGAATATCTCGCGTACTCCGACGACGGCAGCGGCAGCAAGAACGTCACGCTGCTCGTGCAGGTGCCCGCCAGCTTCAATCCCGCGCAGCCTTGCATCGTCACCGCGACGTCGTCGGGCTCGCGCGGTGTGTACGGTGCGATTTCCGCGGCCGGCGAATGGGCGCTCAAGCGCGGCTGCGCGGTGGCCTACAACGACAAGGGCGGCGGCAACGGCGCGCACGAGCTCATGTCGGATACCGTCACGCTGATCGACGGCACGCTCGCCAACGCGGTGCTGGCCGGCACCGCGAGCCTGTTCACCGCGAACGTCACCAGCGGCGATCTCGCCGCGTTCAATTCCCGCTTCCCGAACCGCTATGCGTTCAAGCACGCGCATTCGCAGCAGAATCCCGAGCAGGACTGGGGGCGCGTGACGCTGCAGTCGGTCGAGTTCGCGTACTGGGCGCTCAACGAGCAGTTCGGACCGCTGATCGACGGCTCGCATCACGGCGTGCGCTATCGCGCGGGCGACATCACGACGATCGCCGCGTCGGTCAGCAACGGCGGCGGCGCATCGCTCGCGGCGGCCGAGCAGGACAACCGCGGCTGGATCACCGCGGTCGTGGTCGGCGAACCCCAGATCAACGTGCGGATGGCGCCGAACGCCGTCGTGCGCTCGGGCGGCCAGCCCGTGCCGTCGTTCGGCCGGCCGCTGGCCGACTACGCGACGCTCGCGAACCTGCTGGAGCCGTGCGCGGCCGCGTC
>NZ_JAAGPO010000092.1:0-269 GCF_017104825.1 Burkholderia sp. Ac-20345
ATGTAGGTGAGAGAGAGATATGAGATAGGAGGAAGAATGAGAGATTATACAGTATGAGCGCTAAGATAGTAGTGAGACGAGAGAGAGGTGAAAGAGATAAGAGAGCATAGAGAAAGTAGAGGAGATGACGATGGCAGCGGGCCAGACAGAGAACAAGCGGAAAAGAAGAAAAAATAGTGTTATTTGAGGCAGGGGGGGGGGGGGGGGGGGGTACTATTTTTTTTTTTTTTTTTAATGCTCCGGCGACCACCAGGATCTACACGATAGAT